>NZ_JAUBVR010000164.1:0-3046 GCF_036705955.1 Microcoleus sp. A6-C6
CAATCGCAAGCCTCACCCGCATTCATCCCGCCACCAACCGAGGCGGTATGGTGGGGGAATCCTGCTGTTCTAGTTGACTTTTAGAAAAGATTGAGTTAGCGAACCCGATCGACCTAATGTAAATAGGGCTAAGGCGATCGGCATGGCTGGCTCCTCAACATCTTATTCGCATTTGGGCCCCAAGTTGTACCGATTTGCGATCGAGATGTCAACAAGTTTTGACCCAAGGGACGCTCAGAAATCATTGACAAAAGCTTTCTTAACAAATATTGCAAAAAATCACAATTTATTACTTATTGAGAATCTTTCCGATTTCTTTACCATTTTCTGACTCATTTCTTTACTTATTATATGTAATTCTGGGTGGCATCAGCACTTGGATGGGGTAAATTCTCCCACCCACTTGATAGTTAATTTGGGAGATTAGTGTTACATGGCTTTTGGACCAGCTTCAAGATTGGGAGTCAGCCTGTTTGATGAAACCCCACCAATCGAGCGGGTTACAGGCAACTCAAATGAAGACCTTGAAAGCATCATTCAGGCAGTGTACCGACAAGTTTTGGGAAATGCCTATGTCATGGAAAGCGAACGTCTCACCGTTCCTGAGTCGCAGTTTAAACGCGATGAACTAACGGTACGGGAGTTTGTGCGGCAGGTGGCCAAGTCTGACTTGTATCGATCGCGATTTTTCAACAGTTGTGCTCGTTATCGGGCGATCGAACTCAACTTCAGACATCTACTTGGTCGCCCTCCCCTGGATCTCGAAGAAATGCGGAGCAAAAGTACCATTCTGGATACCCAGGGCTTTGAGGCTGAGATCGATTCTTATCTGGATAGCGATGAATACCAGAATACGTTTGGAGATGACATTGTTCCCTACATCCGGGGATACAAAACCGAAGCTTGCCAAAGCATGGTGCAGTTTACCCATACCTTCGAGTTGGTGCGAGGTGCTTCCAGCAGCAGCTTGAAGGGCAATCTGGCAGGTAAGAGTCCACGTTTGAATTCCCTAGTAATTCAGAACACTCCAACCGCCGTAATTTCTCCAGCCAGCAGTGGATCGACATTCCGCAATCCCTCCGGTAGTGCTCGGACTCGTCATGGCGCTGGATCGGATGAAAACGGGAAAGTCTACCGCATTGAAGTTACCGGCTATCGCGCCAATGTGGTGAATCGGATTTCCAAGTTTCGCCGCAGCAACCAAGTTTACCTGGTGTCGTTTAACGAGCTATCCGAAACCTATCAACGGATTCATAAACAAGGCGGGACGATCGCTAGTATCACCTCTGTGTAGTCAAATTCTGGTCAAATTCTGACCTAAAACTATCAAGAATCACGCATCAAAACGTTCATAAAACTGATTTTTCCCTTTGAAGTGGGCTGTAACAAAGGGTTCTCAAAAACCCGGTTTTTAACGAAACGCGTGTAAGTGCTGTACTACCAACTATCTGTAAAGGAGATTAATTGCAATGACAGATTCGACAAAATGTGAACTGTGGCAAACCAGCGGTGTAGATGAGGTGCAAGCTGTGATTCGCGCCGTCTACAAGCAGGTTTTGGGTAATCCCCATGTGATGGAAAGCGAACGGTTTGTAAGTGCGGAATCTCAATTGAGCGATCGCAGCATCTCCGTCCGTGAATTTGTGCGATTGGTCGCTAAATCTGATTTCTACAGCACTCGCTATTTTCAAAAGTGCGCTCCCTACCGATTTGTCGAACTCAATTTCCTGCACCTGCTAGGTCGTGCGCCCCAAGATCAAACAGAAATTTCTGAACACATTATCTGCTGTGTTGAGCAAGGCTACGATGCCGAAATTGACTCATATCTCGACAGCGACGAGTATCAAACCGCTTTTGGTGAAAACGTTGTGCCCTATTACCGAGGCAGAAGCAGCGAAGCAAATACCAAGCAACTAGGTTACAACCGGATGTCGCTGCTCGATCGGGGTTTCGCCCAAATCGACAGTGCCGTCAAAGCATCTCAGTTAGTCTACGCAGTTGCCACCAACAGCGCCAACGTCATCAAGCCATCAACCAGTCGAGGAGGCGCTTATGCCGCACCCGAAAAAATGTTCAAAATTGTGGTAACAGGGTCAAAGTTCGACAGACCTCGGCGCCGCAGTAACACGACATACATTGTGGCAGGAGACAATATGAGTCCGCAAATTCAGCGGATCAATCGCACCTCTGGCAAAATTGTGAGCATCACCGAAATTATCTAAATCCAACAAAGATAAGAGGTTTAATAGATGGATTGAAGTCATATTTAGGGAGTTTTTTCTAACCTCTCTAAATATATTCAGCTATCTCTAAATCTCCAAAAAATTGGAAAAAAAATTGATGCTATACCAGTTCCCAAAAAGAATGCTACAATCTACTTCGTTGGGTCGATATCCTAGCATCGACCTACCGTTATTAATGTTGTATAATTTTGGATAACTGGTATTACATCATCTTGAGATGCTTAAAAAAAATCCCTAATTTAGCATAACCAATTCGGGAGAATGTCAACTATATCGATCAACTGGCTTGACAAAATTAAATCTGAAATCCTCATCACATTTTTCCGATCGACCATGAGTATTACACTCAATCGTATTAGAATGTTGCCACCACAAGCCGAAAAAAAGTTGCAATGCTGGATTCGCAGCCGTCATTTAATTTGTTCTGGCAATTTTTACATCTTTGAAACTATAGACTATAGCGCTATTGAGCGATTTACAGAGTCGATTACCGCTTTAGGAGGAACATTAATCTCGGTTCTGCCGATCGACAAAATTTGGATGGGCGATCACCGTCAAGTCATTCTATATCGTGCCAAAGCCAGTTTGCATACCCCTTGTCACAACCTCAAGCAATACTGGTTTAAATATGGTAGTTTCCAGACTAGGTTCGATCCCAGCTCTTGATCTGGCTGACACTGGTTAGCATTGTTGCAGCATTGTTGTTTCCTGTTGGTGGCATCCTGATTTTTAGCTAAACAGACGGGAATCCCCACATTATATCGCTTCGATTAGTGTGGGATGAAAGACGCGGTGAGACGAGG
>NZ_JAUBVR010000043.1:0-3703 GCF_036705955.1 Microcoleus sp. A6-C6
TTCGTCTTTTAATCTTTGATTTTCTGACCGTAATTCTTTGGTTTCTGCTTGTAATTGTTCTATGAGGTTCAGCAATATGGACACAGTACGACGCAATGATTCGTCTGCAATTTCAGATGGCTCAATGCTTTGCAGTAAGGTTTCTACTAATTTGTCACCAGATGTTTTTTGCGTCATGTTTTGTATTTTACCATGCTGTGGCTAGATTGTGAACCTTCTTTTTTGCTGTTACCCCGATTTATTGAGCGGATACCTGGAATTGCCACTACCACCGTTATTGGAAGATTTGCTAGGGATGTTAGGTATTTGAGCTATGGGTGGCTTGCTGCCTTCCTCATATGCGATCGCCTTAACGCCATTCCAGGAAATGTAACCCTTCTCAAAGTATTGGATTAGCGTTCCATCACCCTGCCCCTTTTCCGCACTCTTCGGAGCGCCCAACCAGCCATCCAATCCACCTGTTCGCAAGAATTCCTGACGAATCGCTCCCGAAAGGGGGAAAGTTCCATTTTTACTGCTGACGATCGATCCTTTATCAAATAGCTGATAGCTGGCACCATTATAGTTGATGACATCAGAAGTGGGATTGCCCAGCGTTCCTTGATAATTCTGGAAAACCGGATAGAAATTGCCGCCGACGTTGTGACCGTTGAGATTAATTGAAGTGGGCGGCACGACAATGGGATTGTCTGTGGGCGGCACGACAACGGGATTGTCTGTGGGCGGCACGACAACGGGATTGTCTGTGGGCGGCACAACAACGGGATTCTCTGTTGGAGGTAGTAAGGGCGGGTTTCCAGGCGGGTAGCCATTCGTGAATGCACTCGGTACCCAGTAAGATTTGCCGTTGTAATTTGTCCGAAACCACAAAGCATCTGGCTCTTGTGTGGTGATATCCTTGACTGCTTCCCCGTAAGTCCAAGCATCGAAAGTGAAAGTCTGACCTTTGTATCCCACATTCACATCGCTTTTATCGCTCAAATTAGTCCCAGTACGAAGATTTACACCAGTAGTTGACCAAATAATCGATGTAAAACTTCCTGTCTTTATGTCATAAGTCGCCCTTTCCCAAGGCGTGACTTTTCCTTCTAAGCCCCAAGTTGTCGGACTCAAGAAAGGACTAGGGGTGTAACTTTGTGGCTTGGTTTCCTTGGCCAAATCCACAGCCTTATTGAAATTCACCACCCCAAAACCCGTTTCTTCATCCCATCCGGGCGCCTTCAAATCGATCGCACTTCCAGTCAAAACATCAATCACTTGAGTAGCATTCAAAGCCGGATTGCTATCCCAAACCTTAGACAACATCCCCGCCGCAATCGCCGCCGACGCAGAAGTCCCCGCCATTTGGCCGACATCATCACCAACCGTAGATAAAGTCGGATTGTCGATCGAACCACCGGGCACTAAAATATCCAAACCATAGCCGTAACTCGAATAATCCGATCGCCCAACTCCATTAGACGAACCAACCGTGATAATATTCTCAAACTCCTGAGAAGATTGACCCAAAACCGACATCACACCGCCGTCATTACCCGCCGCCACAACCAACAGCACTCCATTTTGACGAGCATTTTCCAAAGCCGCACGTTCTCGGTTCGTAAACTCGTAACGAGTAGTAATGCTACCGTCAGCATTCTTTTGAGTTAAATCGAGAGGCAGAAGTGCGATCGCATTCTTCTTCTTTTGTCCCTTCGCTTCACTCACAAAATCATTTAAAGCTAAATCCCATTCCCCAGAACCAATCGCCCGACTTAGGTAAACATTCGCTTGATCGTTGTAGCCATCAATTCCTTTATCGTTACCTTGAATTGCACTTACTAAACCCCAGCTAAACGTGCCGTGTTCGTTTCCTTCTCCAGCATTTAACAACGGGTTGCTATCTTTGTCGATGCGATCGCGCCCCATCGTCACTTTAGAGTAATCCAAATCGGGATTCTTCGCAGCAAACCCAGTATCGATGATGCCTACAAAAGTGCGATCGGGCGCGGGCGGCAAAATAGTTTCAAAAGGTGGTTGAGTCTGTGGCGATTGTTCAGTTACAGCCGGTTGTTCGTCGATCGCCGGCGGTTCTGAGGGAGTCGTTGGGGCGATCGGAGGTTTTATTAGCACAGGCCCTGTAATCATCACAGGCGGTACAACAGCAGGTGGTGCAGTCTCAACTGGCGGTACAACAGGCGTTACAACAGCAGGTAGCGTTGTCTCAACTGGCGGTACAGCGGGCGGGATTGTCGCAACTGGCGGTGTTGTCTCAACTGGCGGTACAACAGCAGGCGGTGTTGTCTCAACTGGCGGTACAGCGGGCGGTACAACAGCAGGTAGCGTTGTCTCAACTGGCGGTACAGCGGGCGGTGTGGTTGCAATTGGCGGTACAACAGCAACTGGCGGTGTTGTCTCAACTGGCGGTACAACAGCAGGCGGTACAACAGCAACTGGCGGTGTTGTCTCAACAGGCGGTACAACAGCAGGCGGTACAACAGCAACTGGCGGCGTTGTCTCAACAGGCGGTACAACAGCGGGCGGTACAACAGCAACTGGCGGTGTTGTCTCAACTGGCGGTACAACAGCAACTGGCGGCGTTGTCTCAACTGGCGGTACAACAGCAGGCGGGGTTGTGGCTACTGACGGTGTGGGAGTGACGTACTCGATCAATTTCTTGCCGCCATCGAGTTTAGTCCAATCCTTACTCTTATCGATCACTTTGTCGATCGACACAGCCTTACCAGTCGCACCCGTCAACTTGAAAACCAAATCGTTGTAATCTTTATCCGAACCCGTATCAACCCGCTGATCTTCCATCGCAAAAGCCTTGCCGATGCCAGTAACATCAGCTATTTGACCGTACAGCCAAGCATCATCTGGATTAGTGCTAGATAACGACAGCAGCGGGCGTTTGTCGCCGCCAGCATTGGGCTTATTAAAGACATCTTGCACAGTAGCGTTCGGCACCAACATCACAGCAAAAGCCTCACCCGGTTTCATCCCAAATGTTTTCGGGCCGCTGTAGGTTCCTTCGTTATAGTTGTCCTCTTCTAAAAGACCGTCAAACAGCGGATTTGCGCCTTCTGTAGGGTCAGAAATTACTACGTGACCAAAGGTAGAATTGCTCAGAGCTCGTCTTGCCGCTTCTTTGATAAATTCCTGAGAACCTGGGGTTAATTTCTCCATGCCCTGCACGCTGAAAATGGCAACTTCTCCTTGATAATTGCCACCGTCGTGCAACCAGTCAAAGCCAACTTGTCCCGTAGAATCTGTAGCGAAAAAGCCGGAATCAACTCCCAAACCTGTCAGCGGGTCAACTTTGCCGTCTGGTGTTAAACTAACTTGATAATTTGTATCGCGCGAAGGTGCAGAAATTTTTAGTGCATAATTTGTTGCACCCAAGTTATCGATGCTAAATGTACCGGAATTTGTGCCGTCGGTGGCGATGTCTTTGACGACTTTTCCGTCACTGTCAAGCAGTTGCATCCCCACCACGGAAGTGAAACCTTCGGCGGTGACGCGAAAACTTCCTGTATTCAGTCGATTGAAGCGATAGGTATCGATGGGGTCAGTTTTGCCCGCAAAGTCGATCGAGAAATAGTTGTCGTTGAGATTGCCGATAGAAGTAGTAGACATGGTGCACCTCGATTAATCCGATAATTTGGGCTGACATTTATCTATCTGGAGTGCGTCGGAGTTTTTATGCGGTTTGTAATATAAC
>NZ_JAUBVR010000043.1:3803-53568 GCF_036705955.1 Microcoleus sp. A6-C6
TTCACACAAGGTGTGGGTCAAACTCGCTGAACTTGCGCCGCTACTTATCTATCTGGAGTGCGTCGGAGTTTTTATGCGAAATTTCGGTTTTTGTAATATAACTTCACACAAGGTGTGGGTCAAACTCGCTGAACTTGCGCCGCTACTTATCTATCTGGAGTGCGTCGGAGTTTTTATGCAAAATTTCGGTTTTTGTAATATAACTTTACAAATACTTGGCAAAATCCCCGTTTTTAGGGGATGCAGAATGACGTTGAAAGAGATATAGGGCGGTTGAAACCGCCGTCTGTTCTTCAACCCGCGCACCATCCGGGTTTTGTTTGTATAGACGCGGTTTCAACCGCACGGTATTCTCAAAAAATATCCCCAACAATCATCCCCGCCAATATGACAAACCCAACCCAAACATTTTGGCGAAAGATTTGACCATAAACAGGTGTGGGAATATCATCCTTTCGCAGTTGACTGTACTGCAAAAACCACAAAATCGCCGCCGCACTAATCGCTATCCAAAAACCAACGTGCAACTGCAAATTAATGCCCATTGCTGCTAACAAACCGACCGTACCAACAAAGAAAAAACCCACAGCATTAGCTGCATTATCCCCGAAAAATATCGCGCTGGAATTTACGCCCAAACGCAGGTCATCTTCTCTGTCGCTCATCGCGTAAACTGTGTCAAATCCCATTGTCCAAAACACGACTGCTCCCCACAGCAACCAAGTTGCTATTTCTAATTGATTGACGGCGGCGCTCCAACTAATTAATACTGCAAATCCCCAGGCTATTGATAATACTAATTGCGGCACCGGAAAGAATCTTTTTGCTAGCGGGTAGCAGATAATTACTGGTACGGCTCCAACGCAGAGCCAGAAGCTTAAAGGATTGAGATAAAATGCCAGAATCGCGGCGCTTGCTAAGGAAATTAAGGCAACTCCTATTGCTGTTTGTACGGTGAGGGCGCGGGATGCTAGGGGGCGCGATCGCGTTCTTTCTACTTCGGGATCGATATCGCGATCCCACAAGTCGTTAATCACGCATCCAGCCGCACTCGTGGCTAAGGTGCCCAACACTATCACACCGACTAATGCTGCGGGCGGCGTTCCGTGGGCTGCTAAAAAGACGGCCCAGAGGGCTGGAATCATTAAAATTAGTCGCCCTGCTGGTTTGTCCCACCTCAAAAGCTTTACGATGGTTAGTAATTTGGATTCGGTTGGGCGATCGGGCTCTATAAGCATTTTAATTCTAGATTGGAGATTCTTAATATTTTAAGCCGATGGCTCAGTAAATTCATGGAATAATTAAAAATATCTGTCAACCCCGATACACTCCTATGGTTAATTCACTTGCTTCTGCGGAGTCAAATCGCATTATTGCCGCTATTGATATGGGTACTAACTCGTTTCACATGGTGGTGGCGCGGATCGATCCGAAATTGCCCGCGTTTACGATTATTGCTAGAGAAAAAGATACGGTTCGATTGGGCGATTGCGAGGCTAAAACAGGGTGTTTGAAGTCTGAAGTTATGCAAAGGGCGATCGCAACTTTGCGCCGTTTTCAAGATATTGCTAAAACTTTTAATGCTGAACAAGTCATTGCTGTAGCTACGAGTGCGGTTCGAGAAGCCCCTAACGGGCGCGAGTTTCTCAAACAAGTTGCTGACGAATTAGACCTAAATGTTAGCTTAATTTCCGGTCAAGAAGAAGCGCGGAGAATTTATCTCGGCGTACTTTCGGGAATGGAATTTAACAATCAGTCCCAGGTAATTATTGATATTGGCGGCGGTTCTACTGAGTTGATCTTAGGAGATAGTTCTGAACCGCGCTGTCTCACCAGTACCAAAATTGGTGCTGTACGCCTGACTGGAGAATTTGTCAAAACTGACCCGATTAGCAAGGAGGAGTTTGCCTATTTGCAAGCTTATATTCGGATTTCGCTGGAAAGACCGATCGACGAATTGCGATCGCAATTCAAGGCTGGCGAAACTCTGCGCTTGATTGGCACTGCTGGAACCATCGAAACTCTGGCTGCAATTAACGCTCGCGAAAAGCTGGGAACAGTTCCGAGTCCGCTGGCGGGCTATCAATTAAGTTTAAAAGATTTGCGCGATTTAGTCAATCGCTTTCGCAAACTTTCTTACTCGGAAAGGCTGGCAATTCCCGGAATGTCTGATAAACGGGCGGAAATTATTCTCGCCGGCGCTTTGATTTTGCAGGAGGCGATGGCACTATTAGGGATGGAATCGCTCACTGTGTGCGATCGATCTTTGAGAGAAGGCGTCATTGTTGACTGGATGCTGAGCCGAGGTTTGATTGAAAACCGCTTGCGCTATCAAGGTTCAATCCGCCAGCGCAGCGTTCTACACATGGCTGCAAAATATCAAGTTAACTTAGAACAAAGCGAAAGAACCGCAGAATTTGCGCTGAATTTGTTTGACCAAACCCAAGGAATTTTACACAATTGGGGAACTGAAGAACGCGAGTTGCTGTGGGCGGCGGCGATTCTGCACAACTCCGGTTTGTACGTCAGTCATTCGGCGCACCACAAGCATTCTTACTATTTAATTCGCAATGGTGAGTTATTGGGATACACTGAAACAGAGATTGAAGTAATTGCTAATCTAGCTCGATATCACCGCAAAAATCCTCCCAAAAAGAAGCATGAAAATTTTCAAATTCTCCCGAAAAGATACCGAGAAGTAGTGAGTAAACTGCATCCTTTTCTGCGGTTGGCTGTGGCTTTGGATAGGCGGCAGATTGGCGCTATTGCTGATTTCAAATGCGAACACCGCCCGGAAGTGCGAGAGTTTCACTTGCGGCTGCAACCGCTCAACCCCGCGGACGATTGCGCTCTGGAAATGTGGAGTTTGGATTATAAAAAGCCATGTTTTGAAGATGAGTACAATCTCAAATTAGTGGCAACTTTAGAACCGAGTCTGGTTGGAGTTTAAATACCAGCCAGAGCAACTGTAGGGTGCGCACTGCGCACCTTACGCATATATAGAACGACAATCAGCTAAAATATTTGGATCGATCGCCATTTTCAACATAAAATAGACAAATGTCAAATCCCTTACTTTCCCTCAACTACGAGCCCGCCCTCGAATCCCTCGGCGGCGACTACTTTGATGAAGTCCCGGCGGCCGATTTTCCCCAGCACATCCTCCGCTTCCGCAACGACCAATTATTACCGACATTGGGTTTAGACCCCTCAGAAGTAACCGACGAGCATTTCATCCAAGCATTCGGCAAATTTCACTGCGTGCGTCCATTTCTCGCACTCCGCTACCACGGCTATCAATTCAACGAATACAACCCCAATTTAGGCGACGGTAGAGGCTTTTTATACGGCCAAGTTCGCGGCACTGACGGCAGACTTTATGACTTCGGCACTAAAGGTTCTGGTCGCACTCCCTACTCGCGCAGTGCTGATGGTAGACTCACTCTCAAAGGGGGAATTCGCGAAGTTTTAGCTGCTGAAGCTTTGCAGCGATTGGGAGTTCGGACATCTCGCTGTTTTAGTTTAGTTGAAACCGGCGATGCTTTGTGGCGAGGTGACGAACCTTCTCCGACGCGATCGTCTGTAATGGTTCGTTTTAGTGAATCTCACATTAGGTTTGGCACTTTTGAAAGGCTAAATTATATCCGCCGCCCGGACTTAATTAAAAAACTTTTAGATTTTGTAATTGAATATTACTATCCTGAACTGCATTTAGCAGCTAGCAATTCTGGTGCTTCTTCAGAAGAAAAGTATGCACTATTTTATGCGGATTTAGTCAAGCGAGTAGCTGAATTGGTCGCTCAGTGGATGGCGGCAGGTTTTTGCCACGCGGTGCTGAATACTGATAATATGTCGATTACTGGTGAAAGTTTTGATTATGGGCCTTTTGCTTTTATACCAACTTATAAACCGGAATTTACGGCAGCTTATTTTGACCATTATGGTCTTTATTGTTACGGCAATCAACCGTTTGTTTGCAAGGGGAATTTGGAGAAGCTTCAGCAACCGCTAGCAGCCGCGATTTCTCAAGCTGATATGGATGCTGCTTTGGCAAAGTTTGGTGAGTATTATAATGTTGCTTACCGTCAGTTGATGCTGAATAAATTGGGATTTGAAGATTTGCCAGAGGCGGATGGTGATGAGCTTTTGAAGTTGACAATTAAGATGTTGGCGGAGTCTCAAGTTGATTATCATGATTTCTTTTGGCAATTGCGCAGACAGTTCGATCGCACTTGGCGAGATGATGTCAATCAAATTTTTAGTGACGCGGAACCTGGGGAGTTGTTAGCACCTTGGCGGGAGTTTTATTGTCACGTTTTGCAAAGTTTGTCGGCGGACGATATGGACAAAATGGCCCAAAGGTTGCGGAAGCACAATCCTGAACAATCGCTGTTGAGACCTACGATTGAGGCTGTTTGGGAACCGATCGCTCTTGAGGATAATTGGCAACCTTTTTATGATTTGGTTAAGCGAATTCAAGACTCTTAACGGTAATTTTGCAAGGTGCGCAATGCGCACCCTACGAATAACTATTTGAGCTTTTCAATCTCAAATTGTGTGTCTTTATAACCGCCAGTAAGTCCTTGATCGAGAAAGATTTTGCCCGCTTTTTCTAAGTCGCTAATCGCTCCTGCTTTGTCTCCTAACGATCGCCTAACCATTCCTCTACCGTAGTAAGCACCAGCATAATTTGGATTGATCCGAATGGCTTGCACGTAATCGCCGATCGCACTATTGTAATTATTTAACTGCTGGTAAACCTTGGCCCGATTGGCGTAAGCTTCAGCATCGTTGGGATTCAGCCCGATTGCTGCGGTAAAATCTGCGATCGCCCCTTGGCTGTCGCCCGCTGCGTTGCGAGCCAAACCCCGGTTGCTGAAAGCATTATAATCCTTGGGATTCACTGTCACCGCTTGAGTGCAATCGGCAATTGCTTTCGGATAATCCTTCAAATTTATATAAGCAATACAGCGATTGTTATAGGGAACCCCATCTTCATCGCTCAGCGCAATTGCTTGAGTGCAATCGTCAATTGCGGCTTGATAAGCTCCCAAATTTAACTGCGTACTGCAACGATTCGCGTAAGCATCTCCACTCTTGGGATCGATCGCAATTACCTGAGTATAATCCGCCAATGCTCCCTGATAATCTCCTAGGTGAAAGCGAGCTCTCCCCCGACTGTAAAAAGCATCAACATTCTGAGCATCCAGTTTAATTGCTTCTGTATAATCTCCAATCGCCCCCTGTAAATCGCTGTTACCAGCGCGAGCAATCCCCCGCGAATGATAAGCTTTAACCATGTTCGGCTGCAATCGAATTACTTCGGTAAAATCCTGAATAGCCGTCTTGTAATCTTGTATTTCTAAATAAGTAACTCCTCTTTCATAATATGTATTAACATCGTTGGGCTGGAGCTTCAAAACCTGAGTGTAATCCTCAATTGCTCCGCGCTTGTCGTTGAAATCACGACGGGCAAGAGCCCGGTTAAAATAAGCCTTGAAATATTTAGGATTGAGAGCGATAGTCTGACCATAATCGGCAATTGCTTCTTGATATTTTTTGAGGTCATAATTAGCATTACCCCGCTGATAAAAACTCTCAGAATTGTTAGGGTTTAATTGAATAGATTTATCAAAGGCTTGCAAAGCGGCCGCCGCATCTTGATTTCGAGAGCTTGCTACTCCCTTTTCGTAATATTCCTTAGCTTTGATTGGATTCGGGCGGCTACAATAATTAAACAAAAATACCAGAGCAATCGCCCCACAGCCAGCAAATATCAGCCACCAAAACCGAGTCCCCAACCGTAACCCAAAATTATTAGAAGACAGTAAGCTCGACGGAGATTTTTTTTTGTTTTGAGTCGTATTTCCCGCGTCTGGGCGGTGTCTCAACTTGCTGAGAGCTGCCAAAATTTCCTCAGCCGATAGATAGCGTTTGCTAAATTGGTGGCAGACCATTTTGTCGATTATATTTGCCAATACCGGAGAACATTGAGTTCGGTTGCGCCAAACAATTTCCCCGGTGTGAGAAGGATTCGGATCTTGCAATTTTGGCAAATCCGTACCGGGCAAACCCGTGATAGCTTGGATGGCCATCATCCCCACTGCATAAAGGTCACTGCTAAATTGTGGGTTGCCTTGAAATTGTTCGATCGGCATATAAGCCGGAGTCCCAGTCGCAATGGTGCGCGGAAATTCTGTATCGTAGTCGCTGACATGATTAGCAACTTCTTTAACTGAGCCGAAGTCAATTAAAACTAATTTGCCGTCTGGTTTACGGCGGATTAAGTTGGAGGGATTAACATCGCGGTGAATCACTCCCTGAGAGTGTACAAAAGCCAGAAGTTGTAACACTTCTTCCAATAGCAACAGCACTCGCTCTTCCCGCCAAGGTTGACCGGCCACAATTTCCCGATTTAGGGCGTGTCCGGGTACAAATTCTTCTACGAGGTAGAATTGATTATTTTCTTCAAAATAAGCGAGTAAAAAGGGAATTTGATCGTGTTTTCCCAGTTTTTCTAATATTTCTGCTTCTTGTTTAAATAAGCGGTAAGCTGTTTTGAGAACTGTGGAAGTGTTGCTGGGAGGCCGAAGCTGTTTGACTACACATTGAGGGTGGCCCGGACGGCGAGTATCGACAGCCAAATAAGTTTGTCCGAAAGCTCCCGAACTGAGAATTTGCACTACGCGATAACGCCTGTCTAAAAGTTGACCAACCATGTTCATATCAATAATTGGGAATTGGGAATTGGGAATTGGGAATTGGGGATTGGGGATTGGGAATTGGGAATTGGGGATTGGGAATTGGGAATTGGTAGTGGGTGATTTTGACTTCTTTCTTCTTCCTTGTTGGTTATTCATTTTCCTACCTAATGACTAATGACAGTTGACTAATGACTGATGACTGATGACTGATGACTGATGACTAATAACTGATGACTAATAGTTTATTTAGGGTCGTTGATTTGTGCTTGTGCATTTTGAAAACCATCGGCTCTTCCTTGTTCTAAAAACAGGGTTGCAGCTTTCTGAAAATCCTCGATCGCCCCAGCCCGATCTTTGAGTTGGCGACGGACAAGGCCTCGGCTGTAAAAAGCGCTAGCATTGTTGGGGTTGATCCGTAGCGAATGAGCGAAATCCTCAACCGCTAAAGGGTAATTTTTTAGTCCTGAGTACAGAGTACCGCGATTGCTGTAAGCTATGGCATCACTGGGATTAAGCCGAATTGCTTGAGTAAAATCTTCCACAGCCCCCTGCTTGTCTCCCGAAGCCGATCGAGCTAATCCTCGATTGCTGTACGCCTTGGGATTGTTGCTGTTGAGTCCGATCGTCAAACTGCAATCTTCGGTAGCCTTTTGAAATTGTTTTAAATTCAGATGAGCAATGCAGCGGTTGTTGTAAGCTGCTTCATCTTTGGGATCGAGGCGAATTGCTCGGCTGCAATCTTCAATCGCTTTGTCGTAGGTTGCCAAATTTAAGTAAGCGCTGCACCGATTAGTATAAGCATCAGCTTGGTCTGGTTCCAATTCGATCGCCCTACTGTAATCTTCCATCGCTCCTTGATAATCTGCCAGATTAAATCTCGATCGACCGCGACTGTAGTAAACCCCAGCTTCCTTGGGGCTAATTTGAATCGCCTGGGTAAAATCCGCCATTGCTCCGGTTTTGTCGCCCGATGCCGATCGAGCTAAACCCCGATTGCTGTATGCTGTCGCATCGTTGGGATTAAGCCGAATTGCTTGAGTGTAGTCTTCAATTGCCGTGCGGTAGTCTGCCAAATCGTAGTAGGCTAAACCCCGCTGGTAGTAGGCCTCGCCGTCGTTAGGATTGAGCCGCAATACTTGGGTAAGATCTTCCAATGCCCCCCGCTTGTCGCCGGTGTCGCGGCGCGCCAGAGCTCGATTGTATATGGCTTTGGTGAAGCTGGGATTAACTTTAATTGCTTGGGTGTAATCCTGTATTGCTTGCTCTGTCGCGCCCATATCATAACGAGTATTAGCCCGCTTGTAGAAAGTTTCGGCATCACTGGCATTCAGGGCGATCGCTTGAGTATAATCGGCGATCGCACCTGTTTTGTCACCTTGCTGCGCCTTGGTAGCGCCCCTGGCCAACAATTCTTTTGCCCTCGCCGGATTTTGACTCTGCCAAAAGTAAATTATGACTGCTATCAAAATTAAAGCTGCCGGTATTGCAGCGAACAGCAACAGTCTGGTTGGGCGCTGTCTCGGCCGTTGACTCGTAGCCTTCCTGATGATCGTGGCTGGCGACGGCTCAAAATCGTATTTTACGGCGATTTGCTTGAGGTCGGTCAACACTTCGGTGGCATCTTGATAACGTTGCTCGCAGTCGGAGTCCACCATGCGATCGATCATATCTGCTAGGGTCGCCGAACAAGTCGCCCGATCGCGCCAGGGAATTTCGCCTTGGTTTTTTAAGGCACTCAGTTCATCGGGCGAGAGTCCCGTCACCGCAAGCTGGGCGATCGTACCTAGAGCGTAAATGTCGCTATTGTAACGGGGGTTGCCGATCGATTGCTCGATCGGCACATATAATATTTCAGCAGCCAACTCCTGTTTTTTTCCCAAAGGCTTTTTAACAGAGTTCGGGGAGGTTGGCGCCAACAAATGACAATTAGCGAGTTCCGGGTTAATTTCTTTGTCTAAGCTAAAGTCAATCAACACAAATTTGTCGTCTGACTCGCGCCGGATCACTCTATCTGGTTGAATTCTGCGATGAATGAACCCGTTATCGTGTATAAACACCAAAACTTCTAATATGGATGATAGCAGAGCAATTACTTTCTCTTCTGCCCAAGGTTCACTGGGTATCAGTTCTTGGCTTAAAGGTTGACCCGTAATAAATTCTTCAATTAAGTATAAACTTTGATTTTCCTCAAAATACGCCAGTAATTCGGGGATTTTGTCGTGTTTACCCAATTTCTCAATTATTTCTGCATTTCTTTGAAATATAATTTTGACTAATTCTGGAGTTTGCGAACTTGTGCCGAGAAGCCGCATTTCTCTAACCGTGCATTGCGGATATCCGGGACGGTGAGTATCTGCTGCTACATAAGTTTTTCCCACTTCACTTGAGTCTGTGACTTTAATGATGCGGTAACGTCTGTCTAGAAGTTGACCAATCATGCTATGCCCTCTGCCCTGTTAATGTTCGATTATCGCATGAAACCAGGATAGCAAAAAGATGTTGCTGACTAATTTAAGTTCGAGCAGGCCGTGAATGGGGCTTTCCGGGCGAGGGCTGTTCTGCAAGCCTCGTTAACAGTTGACAGTTGACAGTTGACAGTTGACAGTGAAGTTTTTAGGCAGGGGATTTAAGCCCCTGCCTAAAAACAATCCACCTAAAGGTGGGGGCTTAAATCCCCTGTGCCTCGGTAACGGATTCGCGAGCGAAGTCAAGCAGGGCGGGCACGCTCTTTTAATATCTTGGAAAAACCTCGCTAAAATTGTTTATCCTGTCAATGAGATATCTATAACTTTTGAATGTGTGAACAATAAAAATGTCTGAATCCCTAACAAAAGGAGGAACGATCGCAGCGATCGCCACTGCCATAGTACCGCAACAAGGCAGCGTCGGCATTGTGCGAGTTTCAGGTTCCGCAGCCTTAAAAATTGCCGAAACCCTGTTTCGCGCCCCAGGACGGCAAATTTGGGAGTCTCACCGCATTCTTTACGGTCACATCCGCCGCCCCAAAACTCAAGAATTAGTCGATGAAGCCTTGCTGTTAATCATGAAAGCACCACGTTCTTTTACCCGCGAAGATGTGGTGGAATTTCACTGTCACGGTGGCATTATGGCGGTGCAGCAAGTCTTGCAGTTGTGTTTGGAAAATGGCGCGAGATTGGCGCAGCCGGGAGAGTTTTCGCTCAGGGCTTTTTTGAATGGAAGACTAGATTTAACTCAAGCTGAAAGTATCTCGGATTTGGTGGGAGCCCAATCGCCGGCAGCCGCGCAAAGTGCTTTAGCTGGTTTGCAGGGAAAATTAGCTCAACCAATTCGCAAGTTAAGAGCAATTTGTTTGGATGTGTTGGCAGAAATTGAGGCGAGAATTGATTTTGAGGAAGATTTGCCACCTTTAGATGAAGGTCAAACTTGTTTGGAAATAAATCACATTTTGAGCGAATTGTCAAGGATTTTGGCGACGGCAGATCGCGGTGAATTGTTGAGAACTGGTTTGAAAGTGGCGATTGTTGGGCGGCCGAATGTGGGAAAGTCGAGTTTGTTGAATGCGTGGAGTAAGAGCGATCGGGCGATCGTCACAGATTTGCCCGGAACGACGCGGGATGTGGTAGAATCGCAGCTAGTTGTGGGCGGCATTCCGGTGCAGGTACTCGATACTGCGGGCATTCGCGAGACGGAAGACAAGGTAGAAAAAATTGGCGTTGAGCGATCGCGCGCCGCAGCAAAACAAGCCGATTTAGTATTGTTGACAATTGACGCAGCATCTGGTTGGACAGCAGGCGATTGGGAAATTTACGAACAAGTAAAACACCGCCAGCTAATTATAATTATCAACAAAATTGACCTAGTAAAAACAATCCCAGAATTGCCTTTTACCTCTGAAATTCACCCGATAGTCACCGCAGCCGCCGCCCTCGATCGAGGCATAGAAGACTTAGAAACAGCAATCTTAGATGCTGTCAGCGGGGGGAATTTGCAAGCAGCAAACTCGGATTTTGCAATCAACCAGCGACAAGCAGCAGCCTTAACTAGAGCCAAAATTTCTCTGGAACAATGCACGGATACTATTAAAAATAAATTGCCTTTCGATTTTTGGACAATAGATTTGCGCGGCGCAATTCAAGCATTGGGGGAAGTTACGGGGGAAGAAGTGACAGAATCAGTGCTGGACAGAATATTTAGCAGGTTTTGTATTGGGAAATAGATCAGACATACGGTTAAAACCGCGCCTACAAAAACTAAGTCCGCCGACGCGGACTAAAGAAAACAGGTAATTTTAAGCGCCCGGTCTTCTTATCTTCAACCCGCGCACCATCCGGGTTTTGTTTGTGTAGACGCGGTTTCAACCGCTCAGTTTTATGTGGATTATTTCATTTAACGAATATTATATTTACTAGAACGAGTTACGATCGCGGTCTTCCCAGCGTTGTAATATAAAGCACGGCCTCACTCGTAGGAATACCGAGAACGTCATTCACGCGATCGTCAAAAAAGCCCGCAATACCGCTGACACCCAAACGCAGTTGAACCGCTGCTAAATTCAACCTCTGGCCCAAATGACCGGCATCCATGTGCAAATATCGGTAAGCCCGATCGCCATATTTTGCTACAGCCCTGTTCAAATCCGCCGTATGAAACAACAGCGCCCCCGCATCTCTGCCCAAATCTTGCCCCAAACACAAAAAATGTAGCTCCCTGCGGAAATTTTTAAACCGAATTTGCCGCAATTCTTGAGCTTTCGGAGCGTAATAATAACAACCTTCTTCCAACCCATTCACTCCCGAAACAGCAATAAAAGTCTCGATCAAACTCAGATCGAAATAGTCGGGATAACCGTCTAATCCTTGGTCGATATAGTGCTGCGGCTGGTAAGTAAAATCCAGCATAGCTAGCAGTTCACCCAAGCTCAAAGAAGCACCTGTATAAGCACGGGTAGAACGCCTTTTGAGCATAGTATTTTCTAAACCTTCCAGGTTGACTCCCCAAGGAATCGAAGGAGTTACAGTCGAAACTTTAGTACAAAATGGAAAGTTGTATTTATCGTCTAAATCGCCTTCACTTTCATCGAATTTCCACCCATCAACTCCGGTAGGATCTGATTCTAACTCTGTCGCTTTATGGAGGTATCCTAAGAGTTGACCTTCGGAAATCTGCGGGTAATCTGTCGTGGTCTTTCCAGGCAAAGCTGTTTTGAATTTTGGCAAGTTTTGGTCGATATCTAGCAAGTCGGCTAAAGCAACTAAACAGATCGCTCCTTCTTGTTCCGAGTCGATGTACAGTAATTGATTGATAGCTTCGTCGGCAAATCCTCCAATCAGGTGAGGTCGGTAATCGTTGACGGCGCAAGCTAACTCGATATTGCTCAATAAATGACCAGTGTCTAGGAAAATTCGTCGATAAGCTCGGTCTTCGTAACGCCAAGAAGAACGGAAGAAAACAGTCGTAATTGCGATCGCCAATTGGGTATTTTCTAGCACTGGCGATCCAAAACAAGCTGTTTGCAACGCCGGCCAAACTTGACTGTCCCAAAAATGAACCAGCGTATGAGTTCTACACTGATAATTGTAGAGCCCCGCCGGCAAATGTGGCGTGCCACGGGAGATTAAATAAACTTCTGCTGGGTAGAGCCCGCCCGCCGACGGTGCCGATCGCAAATACAGGTAGCTGTCATCTACCGTCTGCACCTTCGCCGTCAGCCCGTAGCTGCACAGCAACAAGCTAGACAACCGATGCCACCAACCGGCATCGGGAGTGGCATTTGGATCATCCGAGGGGTCTTTTAGATAAGGCTTGAGGTCAAAATACGCTCCAATTTTATATTCTTTGAAGGGCACGGGTTGCTCTGTCCAATCTAGCTGTCTGCTTTTGGCAGCAATGGTTTCAGGATCGTATTTCGTCCGTTCGTGGTAGTGCTGAGCAATGGAGATGGGAAGTTCTGGCATATTTCAGTAGAGGATCAGCTTTGGTTTATCGATCGATCTTGACATTACCGACCGCAAGCATGGTCGAGCAACGCAGAAATTTACAAATATAAAAAAAATCTTAGAAAAAATGCGATCGTTGTTACACAAGCTTAACATGAGAAGTGCCTAAGTATAAATACGCAAAATAATAACCATCAATTATCGTTATGGATTAGCTGCTATAGCTGTCCTCACAAACAGATGAAAATGCAAAAGCTAAGCGCTGAGCAATTGCTCGCTCAGTATTCTGAAGGCAAGCGAAATTTTGACGCTGTAGACTTAAGTGGAGATAACTTGTTTCAAGCAGATCTGGCAGAAATAAACCTTTCTGGTAGCGTTTTGAGGCGAGCTTATTTGCCCTACGGAAATCTGACTCAAGCTAATCTTTACAAAACTCAGTTGCAGGATGCTGAATTAGGCGATATTCAACTTTATCAAGCCAACTTGTCGGAAGCTAATTTGAGGGGAGCTAATTTATCAAGAGCAAATTTACGCCACGCCAATTTGCAAGGTGCTAATTTGCAAAAAGCGAATTTACAAGGTGCGGATTTGTACAATGCAGATTTGACCAATGCCGATTTGAGATATGCCGATTTGCAGAGAGCTAATTTGGAGAAAGCAAAGTTAACCAAAGCTCAATTGGCTGGCTGCAACTTCTTTCGATCGCGCTTGGTGGATTTGTCCGACGCTGAGTGCGATCGCACTACCATCGGCCCCGAAGGATATTGATTTCGCAGCAATACGTTTGGGCGATCGGCCGAAAAGGGCGTGAAGCGTAGCTATCCCGTAGGGAATCGTCCTTTTTGACATTTTTTAACATTTCTCGACACCGCTGACAATGTGAGTTAGAATCGTAGAGAACTTATCTCTCTGCAATATTGACAATCAACAACACATATTTCCACATAAAAAACGGTCAAATCTATGAATGATCCAGATGAAAAAGCCAGAGAACTCCGACACAAAGAACAACAACTTAGAAAACGAGAACAAGAACTTCGACTTCGCGAACTAGAAGCAGAAATCGAAAAATCGGTGCCAGAACATATAACGAGAAAGTACGAAGAACCAGATAGCGATCCTCAGGCAAAACTTAAAATATGGCGTCGAAAAATTATAGCAATCACTCAATTTACAGGTCTGGCAATTGTCGCGCTGGTTGCGATTCGCGTAGCATCTTGGCTGGGAACTGCGGTACTGGTTGGAGCAATTGCTTTGATTGGTTACAAAATATTGTTTGAAGATAAGAACTCTAAAAAATAACTGGCAGGGTATTGTAGTTATTGCAGGTTTGCACTGCGCACCTTATCGCTATCAATAACGCATCAAACCAATTTTACATAAACCATGACAAAATTATTTTGTTTGGAAATACCCCAGTAGTAAACAATCAGAAAATAACCATGAACCTCAAAGTAGAAACTAGCAGCTTTCTCAACGATTTAGAGCGAGTATCCGCAGTGCGCCGAGAAATTGCCGATCGCCTCAGCAACATCGCCACAGCCATCGAGCGATCGGAAGTAGCAGGAACCGAAGCATCAGGAAAACTCGGCTTAGAAACAGACAACGCCGACATCAATCTCGCCAGCAAAAACTTGCGTCAAGGAGTTTTCCGGCTGCTAGTATTAGGCGACATGAAACGCGGCAAAAGCACTTTTCTAAATGCCTTAATCGGCGAAAACTTGCTCCCCAGCGATGTCAATCCCTGTACGGCTTTGCTGACAATTTTGCGCTACGGTTCCGAAAAAAAAGTCACCGTTTATTTCAACGACGGCAAAAGCCCCAAACAGCTCGATTTTAAAAGTTTCAAACATGACTACACAATTGACCCCGCCGAAGCAAAACGCCTAGAATCAGAAAAGAAACCAGCATTTCCAGATATCGACTGCGCCGTAGTAGAATATCCCTTACCTTTGCTAGAAAAAGGCATCGAAATAGTAGACAGTCCCGGACTCAACGATACAGAAGCCCGCAACGAATTATCCCTCGGTTACATCAACAACTGCCACGCTATTTTGTTTGTGCTCAGGGCAACTCAGCCTTGTACAATGGGGGAAAGACGCTATCTGGAAAATTACATCAAAGGTCGCGGCTTGAGCATTTTCTTTCTAATCAATGCTTGGGATCAGGTGCGGGAAAGCTTGATTGACCCGGATGATCCTGAAGAAATGGCAGAAGCAGAAGAGAAACTGGGGAGGGTTTTTAAAGCTAATTTGGCTGAATATTGTTTAACAGAAGGACACGATATTTACGACGAACGAGTGTTTCCAATTACCTCAATTAAGGCGCTCAGGTTGCGGATCAAAAATCAGGATGCAGATTTGGCAGGAACTGGTTTTCCTGAGTTTATGGCGGCACTGAATACATTTTTGACCCAAGAAAGGGCGATTTCGGAATTGCGTCCGGCGAGGACTTTGGCGCGTCAGATTTCTGCTCGCGTCCGCGAAGCTGTTGGACGGCGCTTACCATTGCTCGATCGCGATGTCAATGAGTTGAAGGATAAGATTAATTCAGTTGAACCGGAGTTTAAGAAGCTGACTCAAATCCGCGATGAATTTCAACAAGAAATTAGCCGAGTTAGAGATAGTAAATCGCGGGCGATCGCAGATTCTTTCCGCGCCTACGTTCTCAACTTAGAACATAGTTTTGAAACCGACTTTTTGCGGTATCAACCGGAGCTGAGATTTCTGGATTTCTTCAGCCAAGACAAGCGAGAAGCATTTGAAGCATCGCTCAGACGAGCATTCGAGCAGTACATCAACGACAAACTAGCAGCTTGGACTCTCACCGCTGAACAAGAGATGAATTCAGCATTTTCGCAGTTGTCACAAAGTGCAGCAAATTACGGAGCATCTTACACAAAAGTAACTGAAAAAATTACCGAAAAACTGACCGGGCAAACAATTCCCACGCCAGTCAGCAACTCGAACGAAGATAACTCACCAGCTTGGGCAAAATGGGCGATGGGATTGTTTTCGTTAACGACAGGAAACCTGGCAGGCGTAGCAATGGCAGGAGCGGGTTTTGACTGGAAAAATATTCTGCTTAACTTAATTACTGTGTTGGGCGTTAGTACGATTTTTGCTAGCTTTACGGGGATTGTTTTGGGGCCGCTATATTTGGCTTTGTTGGGAATGGGTATTGGGGTTTTGCAAGCAGATGGAGCTCATAAACAGTTGGTGAAAGCGGCGAAAAAAGAGTTGGTGAAGTATCTGCCGCAGGTTGCCGAGCAGCAGTGGCAGCCAATTCACGATGCTGTGAAAGAGTGTTTTGATGTTTATGGACGCGAAGTGGGCGATCGCATGAATGATGATATTAACTCTCGGAAAGCTGAATTGGATAATTTGCTAGAACAAAAGCAATCTCGCGAGATTAATTGTCAGGCTGAATCTGAGCGGTTGGAAAAATTGGAGGCTGATGTTTCTGCCGAGTCGCAGAGTATTGAATCGGTTTATCAATGTTTCTTAGCATCCGCTAGTTAAATTTTTCCTAATCGTTCAAAGTTAACCGGTGCGCAGTGCACACCCTACAAACTCAACTCTTGTGGGGTGGGCATCTTGCCCGCCCCAAAACTTAAATTTAAATGTTATAATAGCTTGAAAAAATATGCAACAACCCGAAACTTATCAAGATCTAACTAACAATCTCAAGTCAGCACTCGGCATTCTAGAACTAGATAAAAACTCCCAACTTTACCGAGATACAACCTCAATCTGCGACTATCTTGCCAAACCAACTTTTCAAATCGCTGTCTTCGGCCCGTTTAATTACGGCAAGTCAACTTTGCTGAATGCTTTGCTGGGAAATCGTGCTTTGCCGATCGACCTTGTGCCAACTACAGGTGCCGCCATTTATGTCAACTACGGCGATGAATTGCACGCAAAAATCACGCTCAAAGACGGTACAGAAGTCAGCGAACCGGGGACGGATGTGTTGAAACGCTACGCCATCCTCGACGACGCTAGGCAAATGCGGGATGATGTGGCAGCCGTGAATGTGTACTGTCCCCACCCATTCCTAAAAACGGGCGTGGAATTGCTGGATTTGCCGGGAACTAACGATCGCCAAGAACAGGATAACTTGGTTAGGGATAAATTGCTCACTGCTGATTTAGTGGTGCAGGTTTTGGACGCTCGAAAATTGATGACTTTGGGCGAACGGGAGAACTTGAGAGACTGGTTGAGCGATCGCAACATCAACACAGTCGTCTTTGTTGCCAATTTTATCAATCTACTCGAACCAGACGACCAAAAACAAGTATACAATCGGTTGTTGTTTGTTGCCGAAAGTTTTCGCTCCAACTTGCCGAACAACATCAGCAATATTTACCGCGTCGATGCTTTACCCGCGTTGAGGGCGAGATTAAAAGGCGATGTAGCGGCGGCTCAAACTACAGGAATTGCCACGTTTGAATCGGCTTTGCAAAGTATTGTAGTAGCTCAACAGGAACAACTAGCAGTTAAGTTGCCCAGAATAGAAGCCATAGCTATTAAGATTTGTCAATCTCTGCGAGCTAAATCTGAAACTGTCGCCGCCGAAATAGCAGCAGCTCAACAAAAGCAAAAAGACAGAATAGAAATTAAACAAAAAGCCGAAAAATTGATATCTAAAGGCTTTCAATCCAGCGTTTCCGACTTCGAGATTTGGCTTTATCAACCCACATTTTTGCAGCGATATCAATCTGAAATGGCTCTGTCGCTTCAGGAAGGCAGTTTTGATGCGTGGAAGATAAAATTTCAGCGAGAGGTCTTAAATCAGCAGCAAACCATCGCAGAATGGGTAAATAAAGCTTGCGAGTTCTTTGACAAAGAACAGCCGATCGCCCTTTTGATCGCATTTCCCCCAGCCCCGCAAATCGCTTTACCAGAGCCACCGCCAGCTCCGGCTGCTAAAAGGTCGATCGACAGCGAAGTGACTCCAGTGGCGATCGCCACCGGCTTAGGTTGGCTGTTGGGCGGGCCTGTGGGAGCCGCAGTAGTCGGCGGTGCTAGCTATATTTTGAACAAAAGAACTGGGTATGAAAAGCCGCCTGAATCCTCAGAAGCTTATCTCAATCAAGTCGCAGAAATTTGCAATGATGCTGCTAAAAACTATCTTGCCCGCTTCAGCACAGATACTTTTTCGATGCTGCAACACTACAAGGAAATCGCCGCCAAAGTTATCTGTTTTCAAGACAGCCAAGAGCCATTAAAAGTTAATGTCCAGCAGCATCAATTACAGTTATTAAATACTTTAACGGAGAACTTAGAGCAAGAATTGGCAACCATACAAGTCAGGTTATAGCTGCCATTTGCGGAGCCGGATATCGATCGCCCGCAGCAATACCTTTCGGTGCGACGGCTTCAATTCGCTGCAAGCGTAAAGAGGGCAACCACGAGGGGTTGCCCCTACAAGAATTACACAACTGATTTAGGATTGCTATATCTACCAGACAATCTGTGCACTCTAAGCTTTCAACTCTTACAATCCTAGGGAGGCAGCAGGGCGATCGCATCTTTCCAAGGACATAATGCTATTGTTGTATTTAAAATGCTAGGCTGTGAGAAATAATTAAAATTTGAGGCCGAACAAGCGGGGTCGAGCGGCGAGGTATTAGGAAATTTTCCCCAAGTTTTTTCGCATCTGGCTGCAATCTTCGGATCGGCGTGAAATTGAGATAAATGACTCTAAAGTTTATGAATAATTCTCCTCTACAAGTGCAGAAAATTCGAGCTATTGCATTGACGGTGACAAATGCGGATCGCTCCCAGGAGTTTTATACGAAAGCCCTCTCCTTTAAATTTGTTTCAGATATTACGGTTGAAGGGCAAAAATACAGCGAGCTCGAAGGTGTTGAGCAGGTCAAAATCCGCATTGTTAGTTTGCAGCTTGGAGATGAACAGATTGAGCTGATGCAATATCTTAACGTTGAGGGAAAACCCATCCCCAAAGATTCGCAAAGTAATGATTTGTGGTTTCAACATTTGGCAATTGCAGTCAGTGACATCGATCGCGCTTTTGCACACCTGCGCTGTTTTCCCATTGTCCCCATCTCCACTGCACCGCAGACAATACCGCCGGAAAATCAAGAAGCTGCTGGCGTGCGAGCTTTTAAATTTAAAGACATTGACGGCCACAATTTAGAGCTAATTTGGTTCCCGGAGGACAAAGGACAAGAAAAGTGGCATCAAAAGGGCGATCGCTGCTTTTTAGGAATCGATCATAGCGCGATCGCAATTAGCAACACCGAGCAAAGTCTCCACTTTTACCGCGACTTACTGGGAATGCAAGTTAAGGGAGGCAGCCTCAACCAAGGCGAAACCCAAGTTCGCCTCGATAATTTGCCAGAAGCTAAAGTCAAAATCACCGCACTGCGGCCGATTCAAGGCGGTTTAGGACTTGAACTATTAGACTATTTAGTTACTCCAAAAGGCCGCCCCATACCGAGGGATTGGAAAAGTTGCGATATTGCTCATATGCAAGTCCAACTAATTGTTAACGATCTTGAGCAACTATTAGAAAAGTTGCAGGAAAATAAAGTTGAGTTCGTCTCACCGGGACTTGTGCAATTTGGAGATAATTCCAGTTTTTCCCGCCAAAGTTGCCTCGTCAAAGATCCTGACGGACACGCAATCTTACTGACATCTCCTGTCACTGAGGGCGATCGCCATCGCCACTAATATTCCCGTTCGTAGTGCGGACTTGCATACGCTCCAAATGCGATCGTACCCACCGCAAAAGCCCGATCGCACTTTGGTTCGTAGTACGGACTTCAGTCCGTTCCATGAAAGCGGACTGAAGTCCGCACTACGAACCATGTTTGTTATGGTAATCGACCGGACAGGATTTCACTAACTAAGCTATTTCAAAATATTGCTAAGATTTAGCCATTAACTATCTGTATTGTCCTTGCTATCTCCTAACATTTGCATCAATTTTCTAGCCACGACAACGCCCACTACAGCACCGCCAACCCATTTAACCACATCAGCAGTGTGAATAGGGTGCAAGTGGCGATCGAAAATTTCATCCTTCAGCCATTCCTCTGTTACTTTTAAATTATGAACGGGAGTGGGTAATAACTCTAAATAAGTACCTTGGCGAATTAAATGACCGACCTCTCCGGTAACTTCAAAGCTATTGTAAATGTTAGCCACACTTTCTTCTATCCCTAGTTTTAACAGCGTTCCCCGCAGGTTAACTTCCGCAGGTTTTAGCTCATTTCCTAAAGCCAGAGCATTCAAATTGTGAGCGATTGCAGCTCCCTGCTGATAAGCAACTTGAGCGGTTGGAGGTAAAGAATTGCCTTGCACTGCTGCACAATCTCCCCCAGCAAAAACTTCAGGAAAATCCAGCAATTGTAGTGTAGGGTTCACTAAAGGGCGACCGTGTTTGTCTCGGCTTGCCTCAGAAATCTCTAAACCTTTAATCAGCGAATTAATGTTAGTTCCTGTAGTCCAAATTACTGTAGCTGTTGATAAAGTTTCCGCCTGTCCGTGGCGCTGATATTCTACTTCGTTGGGGCAAATAGCAGTCGCTTTTGCCTCCATAATAAATTCTACGGGTACAGTGCGTTTTTGCAGAGCATTTTTCGCAATTTCGCGCAGGTGACTGTTAATATCGTTATCCAGGATTTGCTCGCCGTGATTGACTAAAACGACCCGCACTTCCTCTGCATTGCCACCCATAGCAGCATACCAATTAGGCAGTAAATCGCCTAATGTACCTGCCATTTCCACACCGGAAGCTCCAGCACCTATGACGGTGACAGTCAGGAATTTGCGCCGCTTTTCTGCATCTTGAATCTGAAGAGCTTGTTGCAAGCAGTCGCGCAGGTGTTTGTCAATGGCGATCGCATCTTCTCCGGTACGGAGAGGGAACGCATTTTCTCGCGCACCCTCAACGCCAAAATATCCTGTAACGCTACCTAACGCCAAAACTAAATTGCTGTAATTGTAGGAATCTCCCGATGTTACTTTGACTAACCGCTGTTGCAAATCAATCGATTGAACGGCATCTTTAACAAAAATTACACCGCTACCTTTTAGCAATTCCTCATAGCGCGGCCAAACTTCTTCTGCACCCATCTCGCCACTAAAATATTCGTAAAGTAACGGCTTAAAGGAAAAGCGATCCTCTTTTTCGATCAAAATTACAGAACGGGGATAGTGTTGATGGCTCAAGTGCAAAGCTGTAAATAGTCCAGCAAAGCCGCCACCTACAATTACAGTTTGATAGATTGTGTTGTTCATCATACTGTTTGTTAAATTTGATAATTTTCTTGATGTACTAATTATTATACAAAAATGCAGCTTGATTCTAACTAACCTCAACTTAGATCGCCTTTGGTCGATTACGATCGCAAAAAAGGTTTGCAGTCCGCCCTCCAGCAAGCTCCCTGTGGAGAACCCAACTCCGCAATAGGAACTAATCTTACTGCGGTTAATCGACAGGACATGATATTAGAGGTAATAGTTATTCAAAGGTATCTGCCTTAAGAAAGACATAATTTTAAACTATATACTTCTTAAGGCATAAATAAATTTTTGTTTAAAATGACTAGACGCTATAATTAGCAAGAGTTTGAACTAAAGCAATTTCTTATAGTAGCTATTTTTATTACAAATTTGACAAAAGTTTGTTATCAATTTGACAAATAGAGTCTATATAATAAATGTCTAATAAATTTTCAAAATGACGGAGAAAAAATATGAGCTTTTCCCCTGAGCTTCTTAAAGGCCAAAAAGCTCTGGTAACGGGCGGAAGTTCTGGTATCGGCGAAGCGATCGCCCGTGCTTTAGCTCTAGCAGGCGCATCTGTTGCAGTCAATTACCACTCGGAAGCTGAAGACGCGCAGAAAATTGTCGAGGATATCAAAGCCGGGGGTGCAGAAGCGATCGCCATTGGTGCCGACGTTAGCAAAGAAGACGAAGTTAAGGCTATGTTCGGTCAGGCGATCGAGGAATTTGGTACGATCGACATCCTGGTTAATAACGCAGGTCTGCAAAAAGATTCGCCCTTGGTAGATATGACACTCGACCAATGGAACCTAGTCATTGGAATCAACCTAACCGGACAGTTTTTGTGTGCTCGCGAAGCTGCCAAAGAATTTATGCGGCGGGGCGTACAACCTCATATTTCTGCGGCGGCGGGCAAAATTATTTGCATGAGTTCAGTACATGAGGTAATTCCTTGGGCGGGTCACGTCAACTATGCTGCTAGTAAAGGCGGTATAAATATGATGATGCGGAGTATTGCCCAAGAACTTGCACCCCATAGAATTCGAGTTAATAGTATTGCGCCAGGGGCTATAAAAACCCCCATCAATACATCAGCATGGAATACACCAGAAGCCGAAGCAAAGTTATTAAAACTTATTCCTTACGGTCGAGTTGGGGAAGTAGAAGATATCGCTAAAACTGCTGTTTGGCTGGCTTCTGATGACTCGGATTATGTCTGCGGTGCAACCCTGTTTGTGGATGGCGGCATGACATTGTATCCAGGATTTGCTACAGGAGGCTAATCGAGATTATGCAATCAGAAATATTCTCGGATAACTGCAATGGATGCTGAACAGGAACGAATTCAAGAAAACAGCGAAATGAAAGCGCACTGGAACCGCTGGGGTTCTTATTTAAGCGATCGCCAGTGGGGAACAGTCCGCGAAGATTATTCGCCAAACGGTGAGGCTTGGGAGTATTTCCCTCACGATGTGGCGCGATCGCGCGCCTACCGCTGGGGTGAAGATGGATTAGGCGGATTTTGCGATCGCCACGGTCAAATTTGCTTCGCCCTAGCAATGTGGAACGGCCGAGATCCGATTTTGAAAGAGCGTTTATTTGGACTTACCAACAGTCAAGGAAATCACGGAGAAGATGTCAAAGAATACTACTTTTATTTAGACAATACGCCAACTCATTCTTATATGCGCTGGCTGTACAAATACCCGCAGCAGGAATATCCTTATACTTTGTTGGTTGAGGAAAATGCCAGACGCGACAAATGTCAGCCAGAATATGAGTTGATGGATACGGGAATTTTTGAGGGCGATCGCTATTTCGACATCGTTGCTGAATACGCCAAAGCATCCCCAGAAGATATTTGCATTCGCATCAGCGCTACTAACCGAGGTGCAGAAACAGCAATCCTTGACTTATTGCCGACTTTATGGTTTCGCAATACTTGGTCTTGGACTGATAGCAAAAAATCAGCGTATGTGGCTCGATCGGGCGATGGAGTTATCAAAGCTCACCATCAAGAATATGGCGATCGCTGGCTATTTTGTCAAGACAATCCTCCCCTGTTATTTACTGAAAATGAAACCAACCTACAGCGCCTGTACGGTGTCGCCAATACCTCACCTTATGTTAAAGATGCTTTCCACGAATTAATCGTTCACAATCACCAAGAAGCTGTCAATCCCGCTCAAATTGGCACTAAAGCTGCCGCCCGCTATCACCTAAAAATTGAGCCAGGAGAAACCGCAGTTATTAAACTCAGATTTACTGATGTTTATACCGACACTCCTTTTAACCAAGAGTTTGCAGACACCTTCATTCAAAGGCAAAAAGAAGCCGATGAATTTTACGAATCCCTAACTCCAAATCTTGAGGAAGATGTCCGCAACGTACAGCGTCAAGCCTTTGCTGGCTTATTGTGGACTAAACAGTTTTACGCCTACGATGTTTGCACTTGGTTGCGAGGCGATCCAGCAGAACCAACACCGCCGGCGCAGCGTTTAAATGGTCGCAATTCTGACTGGCGAAACTTCTATGCAGAAGAAGTCATTTCCATGCCAGATACATGGGAATATCCTTGGTTTGCGGCCTGGGATTTGGCATTTCACTGCATACCGATCGCCTTAATCGATCCTGACTTTGCCAAGCGCCAATTACTACAGCTAACTCGCCAGTGGTATATGCACCCAAACGGTCAAATTCCGGCCTATGAATGGGCATTTGGAGATGTTAACCCGCCAGTGCAAGCTTGGGCGGCATGGCGAGTTTATAAAATTGAAGAAAAGCGAGTAGGTAAAGGCGATCGCGACTTCCTCGAACGGATATTTCACAGAATGTTGCTGAACTTTATTTGGTGGGTAAACCGCAAAGATCCGCAAGGTGCAAATTTGTTTCAAGGTGGCTTTTTAGGCTTAGATAATATTGGAGTATTTGACCGCAGCAAACCCTTGCCAACTGGCGGCCATTTGGAACAAGCAGACGGCACGGCATGGATGGGAATGTTTTCGTTAAATATGTTAGCAATCGCCTTAGAACTTGCCCGCGAAGATCAAGTTTACTCAGACATGGCGATCAAATTTTTTGAACACTTTCTTCACATAGCCGATGCTGTCAACCATGTTGGTTCCCAAAAAATCGGTTTGTGGGATGAGGAAGATGGGTTTTATTACGATGCCCTGTCTCAGCCAGACGGTGAATGTTCCTTGCTAAAAGTCCGCTCAATGGTGGGGATGACGCTTTTATTTGCCGTCGATACCCTGGAAAGTGACTTATTAGAAACAGTACCGGGATTTAAAGAGCAAATCGATTGGTTTTTGAAGAACCGCCCAGAACTAAAAAATAATATTGCTTGTATGGAAATTCCCGGAGTCGGTGAGCGCAGGCTGCTTTCAATTACCACCCCCGAAAAATTGCAGCGTGTCCTCAAAAGGCTGCTAGATGAAAATGAATTTCTATCGCCTTACGGCATCCGCTCCCTCTCTCGCTATCATTTAGAACATCCGTTTATCTTTGAGTGGGATGGCATTAAATATCAGGTAGACTATGAGCCTGCCGAGTCTACAACTGAGCAATTTGGTGGCAACTCAAACTGGCGAGGCCCGATTTGGTTTCCGTTAAATTTCTTATTAATTGAATCGTTGCAAAAATATTACCATTATTTCGGTGATGACTTCAAAGTAGAATTTCCTACGGGTTCTGGAGTTATGATGAATTTATGGGAAGTTGCCTTGCAATTAGAGCAGCGGCTCAATAGCATTTTTCTCAGAGGTAAAGATGGTAAAAGACCAGTCTATGGCGGTTTGGAAAAGTTTCAAAACGATCCTCACTGGCACGATTTGATTTTGTTTAACGAATACTTTCACGGCGACAACGGTGCAGGATTGGGCGCGTCGCACCAAACGGGATGGACTGCTGTGGTGGCGAAACTGATCCAGCAAGTGAGTGACAAACCATGAAACTAACAATGTTTTGTTTAAATCGATCTTATAGATATGAAATTGGCAATTTTCAGCAAACCGAATTGCGTTCTAACCATAAAGACAAAATTGGTTTGTAGTGAGGACTTTAGTCCTTCTGATTGCGGACTAAAGTCCTCACTACAAACCTGTATTGCGCTCTAACCATAAAGACAAGATTGGTTCGTAGTGAGGACTTTAGTCCTTCTGATTGCGGACTAAAGTCCTCACTACGAACCTGTGAATTGTTGATACTTGGCAATTGGATTGGACATGATATAATTCATTGATGCCGTAAGGACAAAGCAATGCCTGCTCTACCTCTCAATAGCGCCAATCTACCTTACCCAGATCCGCTCCATCCGATTCTTGTTCACTTTGTAATTGCGATGGTGATTTTCTCGTTTTTCTGCGACGTTGTGGGATATTTCACTCGCAATCACCGCTTGTTTGAGGTGAGTTTCTGGAACTTGTTTGTGGCGACAGTTTCCATATTCCTAGCTGTGATGTTCGGTCAGTTTGAAGCTGGTTTGTCGCAACCTTACGAGGTGGTTAAGCCGGTACTGAATTTGCACACGATTACAGGATGGTCACTGGCGGCAATTCTGGCGGGAATTATGGGTTGGCGCTTTGTAATTCGCAGGCGCAATCCCTTGAAAGTACCGCCGGCTTATCTGGGGGCGACAACTTTTTTGAGTTGTTTGGTTTTATTTCAAACATATCTGGGAACTCGGCTGGTTTGGGTTTACGGGTTGCACGTAGAGCCGATCGTTGAAGCGACGAAAAGAGGGATTTTGCAATGAACTCGCAACTTGTGCAGCAACTTGTCGATCAATTGGGGTTCAAGCTAGGTGCAAATAGACTGCCCTACGAAGTGCCAATTCATCCGAATTTGGTGCATTTTACCCTTGGTTTGTTTATAATTGCCATCTTGTTTGATATAGCAGGAAATCTTTTTCCGCTAGAAAGACCGATTTTGAAGTTTTTGGCTGTTCCTGCGCTCAGATCGGGCTTTTATGATGTGGGCTGGTACAATTTGGTCGCAAGTGCGATCGTCACATTTTTTACTGTAGCAGCCGGATTTTTCGAGATTATGCTCGCAGATCCCCCTGCGAATGTTAAAAGTGCGTGGGGGTTGGGTGCTGCGCCGACGATGCTATTGCACGGTTTGGGCGGAGTTTTGCTCTTGGGGGCGATCGTTGCCCTGACCGTGTGGAGGGGGTTTCAGCGCTACCGTTGGCGCAAAGAAGCCAGCAGACAAGTGCAGTGGAGCTATTTGCTAGCAGGGGTTGTCATGCTGGGTTTACTATTCGTTCACGGGACGCTGGGAGCACACATGGGAGACCAGTTTGGAATTCACAATACGGCTGCGGGTTTGCTCCGACAGGGATTAAATCCTAGTTCTGCACTCCAGTAAATAGGTAAATAAATTAGAGTTTTCAGTTACAATACGCATCTTTTCAAACAGCAGGAATTTTATGAAAGTTTTCATGAGCTTGCTATTGGCGATCGCGATCGCCTTAGATATGATAGCCAGCCACTGGGTGGGACAGCAGGCCTATTCTTGGATGCCCAGCCAGGGAACCGCAGAAGCCCAACAAGTTGACAATCTGTTTAGCTTCTTGGTATCGATCGGAACGTTTATTTTTGTGGGAATTGTTGCCATTATCCTCTATTCTATTCTCACTTCCCGCGTCCAGAAAGGAGACTTCAGCCACGGTCATCCTGCGAGGGGGAATTGGAAAATCGAGGTTCTTTGGGTAGTGGTTCCGGTGTTGTTAGTGACGTGGGTTGCCGCTCAAAGCTACATGATTTATCAGAAAATCAACATCCAAGGTTTGACGCCGATCGCCCACTTGCACATGGCTCTAGAAGAACCTGTTTATGCCGCCAGCAAACCCACGGAAAACAACAATAATCCTAAACCAGTTGCTGAAGAGATTGAGGTAATTGCTAAACAGTGGTCTTGGTCTTTCCGCTATCCGCGCCAGAATGTTACCAGTACAGAATTGCACCTGCCAGTTAATCAAAATGTGCGGCTGACATTGCAATCACTGGATGTTATTCACGGTTTCTACGTTCCTGAATTCCGCATCAAGCAAGATATCATTCCCAACAGCAGTATTAATTTTGTGTTTGCACCGATCCGAGAAGGCAAATATCGGTTGAGAGATTCTCAATTTAGCGGCACTTACTTTGCTCTGATGGATGCGGATGTGTACGTTGAATCCCCCGAAGCTTACGATCGCTGGCTGACCAAAGCTGCGAAGCAATCGCCAACTCCTGCAAGCAATCGGGCGGTTTCCGAACACACAAAGCAAGTGCAGAACGCCAAAGGCAGCTTCTGGCCAACTGTGAAACCGGCTGCGCCTCCTGTGGTGAATCATCCCAACTGATCGGGAGCATCTCCTGCATTGCAATAAGTTCTACAATACGCGAGCGAGGACGATCGCACTATTATATATAAATCAATACGCTTCACTTAAGACAGATCCCCCCTAACCCCCCTTAAAAAGGGGAGTAGGGGGTGGGACAAGAATGCCCTCAAAGTCCCCCTTCTTAAGGGGGATTTAGGGGGATCTCCGGGGCATAAATATGTTAAGTGAACCGTATTGATATATCAATGCAAAACACCAGATGCTCCCAACAGATCGAACTATTCGGCAAAAAACAGAATTTGCTCTTGATTAATAACTAAGCAACTGAAAAATGACAAATAACTCGATTGAAAACATAGCCAACGGTGGCGATCGTGAAAGCGATCGCAGCGAAAATCCGATTGATTGGCGGCGCTACATTAGCTTCAGCAAAGACCACAAAGTTATCGGCATTCAGTACCTAATTACTGCTTTTATCTTCTTTTTAATCGCGGGTTTATTCTCGATGATTATGCGCGCCGAACTGATCACTCCAGCATTAAATCTAGTCGATCGCCCGCTCTACAATGGTTTGTTCACCATGCACGGGACAATAATGATCTTCCTGTGGGTTTTCCCCTGCATGGTGGGTCTAGGCAACTACCTGATACCGCTGATGATCGGGGCGCGGGACATGGCGTTTCCCCTCCTCAATGCCCTCTCCTTCTGGATAATTCCCCCCGCAGGCATCCTGCTGATTTCCAGCTTCTTGCTGCCCAGCGGCACCGCCCAGGCCGGCTGGTGGTCTTACCCGCCGGTCAGCATCCAGAACCCGTCAGGCGATTTAATCAACGGCCAATTTATCTGGCTGGTGAGTGTGGCGCTGCTAGGCATCTCGTCGATTATGGGGGGAATTAACTTCGTAACGACGATCGTCAGAATGAGAGCACCGGGCATGACTTGGTTCCGAATGCCAATCTTTGTGTGGACGGTTTTGAGCGCCCAGTTGCTGCAACTTTTTTGCCTGCCAGCCCTGACTGCGGCTGCGGTGCTGATGTTGTTCGATTTAGCCTTGGGGACAACCTTTTTCGATCCTTTTAACGAAGGCAGCCCGATTCTCTACCAGCACTTATTCTGGTTTTATTCGCACCCCGCAGTTTACGTGATGGCGCTGCCGGCCTTCGGTATTTTTTCGGAGATTTTGCCGGCTTTTTCCCGCAACCCATTGTTTGGCTATAAATCAGTAGCGATCGCATCCTTTGCAATTTCTCTACTCAGCATCTTCGTTTGGGTACACCATATGTTCGCCAGCGGCACTCCCGGCTGGATGCGGATGCTGTTCATGTTCTCCACCATGTTAGTCGCCGTGCCGACTGGCGTTAAGGTATTCGCTTGGACTGCTACCGTTTGGGGCGGAAAGCTGCACCTGGAAACGCCGATGCTGTTTGCCTTGGGTGGCGTAGTCATGTTTCTGTTCGGCGGCATCACCGGCGTTATGCTGGGAGCAGTGCCTTTTAATCTGCACGTAAATAATACTTATTTTATAGTCGGCCACTTCCACTACATTGTGTTTAACACCATCACAATTGCGATTTTTGGAGCAATTTACTACTGGTTTCCCAAGATGACTGGGCGGATGTACGCCGAGGGTTGGGGCAAAATCCACTTCTGGCTGACTTTTATCGGGGCTAATCTAACTTTCTTTCCGATGCACCCGTTGGGCTTGCAAGGGATGGTGCGCCGCGTTGCTTCCTACGATCCGCAATACCAAGGCTTGAACGTCATTGCCAGTTTGGGGGGATTTTTGCTGGGGGTATCGACGCTGCCTTTTATCGTCAATATGGTGGTTTCCGCGCTACAGGGCCCGAAAGCAACTAACAATCCTTGGCACGCTACGGGGTTGGAGTGGACTGTTTCTTCGCCGCCGCCTGTTGAGAATTTTGCCCAGATTCCGATTGTGACTTTGCCGCCCTACCACTATGTCGATTCTCCAGATGCGATCGCCCAGGCTTCTACTCAAGAATAGCTGCAATTCGATCGCTGATTTCAGGCGGATAAACACAGATTAACGCAGATATTTTCAAGCATTGAGAGAGGGCGGGTTTTGCCATTTATTTAGTCATTTGTATCAGATATTCTTAGCTAAACCCGCCCCTACAAAATGCTAATAACCAATGACTAATGACTGATGAACGAGAGGGCGGGTTTTGCCATTTATTTAGTCATTTGTATCAGATATTCTTAGCTAAACCCGCCCCTACAAAATGCTAATGACTAATGACTAATGACTAATGACTAATGACCAATGACTAATGACTTCTTTACTTATGGCAAATCCTACGCATTCAGACCGATCGCCCCAAGGAAGCAACGAAAATTCTCACGATCGCAAAAACGGGATGTTTGGCTTTACCGCATTCTTGCTTTCCGAGAGTATGGTCTTCCTCAGTTTTTTCGCCGTCTACATCATCTTGCGGCAGACAACTCCTAACTGGCTGCCTCCTGGTGTTCCGAAATTAGAGGTGCTTAAACCTGCCATTAGCACGGCGGTACTGGTTTCGAGCAGTTTTGTCATTTATTTTGCCGAAAGGGCCCTCGATCGCCGGAAACTGGGTTTATTTCGCTTGCTGTGGCTGACGGCATCGTTGATGGGAACTTACTTTTTAGTTAATCAGGCGATCGAGTGGAACCACCTATCTTTTGGGCTGACTACAGGTTTGTTCGGCGGGACATTTTATCTGCTGACTGGGTTTCACGGTTTGCACGTTTTTGTCGGGATTATCTTGCAGCTAATTATGCTTGTCCGTTCTTTCATTCCTGGGAATTACAATGCCGGTCACTTTGGCGTGAGTGCAGCTTCTTTGTTTTGGCACTTTGTTGATGTGATTTGGATTGTTTTGTTCTCGCTGGTTTATCTGTGGTAGTTCTATTTTTTGCCCAAACCCTACCCTTGCGGTTTGGATAGTGCTTGTAATTCTTCCCAAGTGTAATGTTTGGGCAATTCAACTGGCTTATTATTAGCGCCTAAACCTAACCCGATCGCAGGCTGAATTTCGGCGATCGCCTCTGAAGCAACATCAGCCACCGCATTGCCGGCAATTCCGCCCGCGATCGCCCCTGCGATGCTACCAATTGCAGCACCAAACTTTCCGCCCACAGAATTACCAATGGCGGCACCGGCTACACCGCCACCGACTGCGCCCAATCCTGTGGCGATCGGGTGAGATTCAGATGTTTCTGATGGTTCTGTACCGTTTTCATGTGGCTGTTTAGCATCATTCATTGCCATTATTTCCTCACAATTTTTGCTATTGTTTTTTCAATTTGTGCTTTCCCAAACCTAATTTTTTTACATAGTTTATTTTAACCGCTCAGTGATGCGATCGCCAACGCGCAGCGCATTTGCCATAATCGTTAGCGTCGGATTAACGCCTGAATTGGACGGGAAAAAACTGCCATCCACAACATAGAGATTATCAACATCATGAGTGCGGCAATTGATGTCAAGGACTGAGGTTTTGGAGTCTGTACCAAACCGACAAGTGCCGCATTGATGGCCGACTGATTGTACCGGCATCTGGGCGCGAGGATACAGGCTAAAGGGAATAACGTGCTTGGCTGAACGGTTGAGGGATTTGAGTACAGATGTCCAGCGGTGAATTAGCCGATCGCCCGCTTCGACATTATTAGGCGTATAATCCAAGTAAATGCGATCGCCGTCCACCCGAACGCGATTGTTTGAATCTGGCAAATCTTCTGTTTGCAACCACCAACCAACCGAGCGCTCAGCAATCAAATCCCGCTCGTATTTAGGAACCAATTTTACCAGCGGAGCCATCAGCGCCGGAGCCTCAGCCGGCAGCATATCAGCTAACACATTGCCTGTATTTTGTATCATCCCCATTGGATAAGGAAAATCCGGCTCTCCCCAATAATAATCATTGACAGCAATGGTTTTTTGAAAGTTAGCTTTATTCACTTCTAGGTGCATCGAAACTAAAGCGGTTGCTAGGTGTTTCATTAAATTTCTGCCCACCTGATCGGAACTATTTCCTAATCCTTTGGGGTGCTGTTCGTTAGCAGATTGCAGTAACAACACAGCCGAATTAATTGCACCGCAGGAAACCACCACAATATCGCCTGTAAATTGCTGTCGTTCCCCTAAAATTTCGGTTTCTACCCCCGTCACTTCTCGCCCGGATTTGCTAGTATGCAGCCTCAAGACTTTGGCATTAGTTATTAGGGTGAAATTGTCATATTTTTCGCGGGTTGGGCGAATCGCATTCACCTCTGCATCGGCTTTCGCACCTACTAAACAAGGATAGCCGTCAAAGGTATCGCAGCGAATGCAAGGGCTGTTTGTGCGATCGGCTTCATTCAGCTTTAATCCTAAAGGTAAATTAAACGGATTGTAACCGAGCGATCGAATATCATCGGCGAGTACCTGCATATCCGGTTCGTGGCTGACAGCAGGATAAGCATAAGGTAGGCTACAGGGCGGTTCAGTTGGATCGGTTCCTCGCTCTCCATGAACGTCATAGAGTGCTTCAGCTTGCGTGTAATACGGCTCAAAATCCGCGTATTTGAGCGGCCACTCTGGAGAAAATCCTTGTTTGTGAATTACGCGATCGAAATCTCGCTCCCGCAGCCGCAACAAAGCCGCACCATAAACTTTTGTATTGCCGCCAACCCAATAGCCCGTCTGGGGTCGAAACTCCTTACCTTCGCGATCGTACCAGCGCTCGTCCGTGTGATAGCGCTCTTTTTGATAAACTTCCAGCGCACTCCAATTCGCTTTTTCCCGGGGCAAAAAGTCGCCTCTTTCTAACACCAAAATCTTTTTACCAGTCGGTGCGAGACGGTGAGCGATCGTACCTCCACCCGCTCCCGTGCCAATAATGATGATATCGTAGTGGTTCGCCGAATTTACCATTGCCAAGTCTTTACCAAATTGTGCTGGTTTGAGAATAATTTTACCTTAGCTCACTGGTTCAATCTTACCCATAGATTCAGGAATCAACACTGTGTCAATGATGTGGATTATACCGTTATCTGCTTCCACATCAGGCATGATTACCTTAGCATCGTTTACCTTAACTCCATCAGAGGTATTAATCTTGAGGGTTGAACCTTCGGAGGTGGTGACTGAATCAGTTTTGCCAATTTCTGCTGCTGTGATTTTTTGGTCGGGAATGACATGATAAGTTAAAACTTTAATCAGATCCGGGATATTTTCCAGCAAAGCTTCTACAGTTCCCGATGGCAGTTTAGAAAACGCTTCATCAGTTGGTGCAAACACAGTAAACGGGCCTTCTGCTTTTAAACCCTCTGCCAAGCCAGCAACATTGAGAGCTGTTACTAAAGTAGCGAAATTACCGGCATTGATTGCAGTATCTACAACGTCAGGCATTGTGAATCTCCTTAATATTTACAGGTGGTTTTACAGTAAAGTTTGAAATTGGAAACGTGGTTTTAGCTGCGATCTAGCAACACTTGCCCTGCATCAATTCGGATACGAAACAGGCTGTAAGGTTTCTCGCGCAAGTCTTCTCCATTATGATAGCTGGGATTCCGATTCCACTGATCTACCGTAAAGTAGAGATAGCCGTCTTGCGCCACAAACAGGCAATTCGGCCACAGCATTCGCGCATCGTGGGCGACTGTTTCCCACGTACCATCAGGGAGGCGGCGCAAAATCGAATTGTTTTCGTAGTTAGTCACATAAAGGCGATTTTTTGCATCGCAAACCATGCCGCCAGAAGCGCCTTTTTCACCGTGATCGATGACTGTGGTGGCAACTTCTTCATCAGGCATATTTTGATTAACTAATGCTTCAATGCTAACACTGTAAAGGTGCCGACTTGCTAGGGGACAATAGAACAGTCTTTGACCGTCACCGCTGAGGGCAATGCCATCGCTACCGGTGTGGATGTGCTTCGGCGGTTTGTTTGGATGCCGCACCATCATCGGTTGACCTTCAACTACTGGTAAAAAGCCGGGAATTGGTTTAGTTGAAGGATGATCGTTGAGTTTGCGCCAACTGTTTCCCGTTGCTAAATCCACGACAACAATGCCGTTCGGGCCTTCTTCCGATGAGTCGGTAATAAATGCAATTCCATCCTCTCCCCAGCGCAAATCGACGCGCACATCATTGAGGGTAGAATTGGCTGAGGCGATGGATTCGGGAAAGAGAATTTTCTTGACAATTCGATCGCCCTCCAGGTCAATTCCCACCAGTTTCGGGCCGCCGGAGGGGACTGAATTTTGCTTAATTTTCGCATGATCTAACAGCCACAGGCGATCGCGCGCGTCGATGGTCATCCCTTGAACACACAGCAACTTTTCTGAGGGCGAAGCTAAATCTAACTTGTGGATTTCTGCATTGGGGTAGGGAACCGGATTGCCGTTTTTTTCTAGAGGCTGTTTGAGTTCCGCAACGGTGAATTCTACATCGTCAACCAGTCGGGGATAGCTGATGAAAATTCGCCCTTGTTTGGATACCGCAACCCCGATCGGCATGGCATCCTCGAATAGCGTTATTAGCTCTAAATTGCCAGCGGATTTGTCTGTTGGCAGTGAAGGCACGGCGGCCCTAGATTTGGTTGCGGCTAAGTTCGCCATTGCACTAATCCTATTGAGAGTTTGAAGAATTTAAAAAGCCAGAAAATTTGACGTTGATTGTATCTAAAAAAGGTCTAACCTGCTATGTCGTTAACAAAGCGGGAGCATCTCAGTTTTGCGAAAAAGCAATTTCTTTACAGTGCGAGCGTCGCCGATAGCGAGTTGAATAGATCGCGAGCGAGGACGCTCGCAATATAAAATCAAAACTGAGATGCTCCCAACAAAGCACAACAGCTTTTTTTGATATTTTTATGCGGCTAGTTTAACATTTATTGTTAAATTTCTGTGTCTATCTAATGGCTTAGATTAAATTTATATCAAAAGAATGATTAGTATTTGACCGATAGTTGTTTAAGGATAAGAAGAACGTTAAAAATAATATAAAATACCCAAAATGTCTGAAGTCATCAATATTTATGACGATCGCATGAAATCGCTTTTGTGCCCTGATGCTTCACTCCAGAAAGTTGTCAGCGGTGCCGTCTGGAGCGAAGGCCCGGTTTATTTCCATGAAGATGATAGCGTGGTGTGGAGCGACGCTCACGGCAATCGCTTGCTGCGTTGGAGTCCCCGTGAGGGAATGAGCGTTTTGCGCGACCCCTCCGACTATCAAAGCGGCAATTACCGCGATCGCGAAGGTCGCCTTGTCTCCTGTTCGTCGGGTTTGCGCGCGATCGTCCGGCGCGAACACGGCGGCGAATGGCAGGTGTTGGTCGATCGCTACCGAGGAAAGCGCCTCAACAGCCCCAATGACTTGGTAGTCAAGAGTGACGGCACGATCTGGTTCACTGACCCCCCCTACGGCCTCACGCAGCCAAACCAAGGATACGGCGGCGAACAGGAACAGCCTGGATGTTTTGTGTACCGCTTCGATCCGGCGACTGGTGCGATCGATGCGGTGGTGACGGATATGTTGCGCCCCAACGGCCTCGCCTTCAGTCCAGACGAACGCATCTTATACGTGTCGGACAGTTCTGCCTTCAATATGCCGCAAGGGTATCACCACCTCCGCGCCTATGATGTTGTGGGCGATCGCGATGCGGACAATGGCCGGGTGTTCGCAGTCATCGAACCCGGTGAACCCGACGGGTTGCGAACAGACGAACACGGCAATATTTTTACGACTTCCAAAGATAGCGTGCAGGTGTACGCGCCCGACGGTACTCGTTTGGGGAAAATTCCGGTGCCGGAGACTTGCGCTAACCTGACTTTTGGGGGAAAAAAACGCGATCGCCTCTGGATCGCTGCTGGCACATCTTTATATGCGATCGACCTCAACACTCGCGGGCTGCAATAAAGGTGTTCTCGTCATCTGCAATAGACCTCTCGGATAATTATTGTGGAACAGGCATCCTGCCTGTTTTTTACAAGCTTTTGGATCAGAAGTCTAATAGATGTTTAATGATGTCCAATTTAGAATATCTCAATCGATTGGAAACGACAAAATGATTTACAAATTTGCTCTTGGTGTGACAATCGCGCTGCTGTTAGCTCAAGTTTCATCTCCTCTACCAGAACTAAGTTTAAAACTGCTCAGTTCACTCAATCCCGTCTATCCGATCGGCATTCTCGGCTGGGCGCTTTTATTGCTGAGAGTTGGTGTCGGCGGGCTATTTATGCTGCACGGCTACCCAAAAATAACACATCTTCGAGTGTGGTCTGATGCTATGAAAATGCCGCTGTTTCTGTGCTTTCTCTCAGCAGCTTCCATGTTGGCTGGCGGAGTTTGTCTGATTCTGGGATTTCTCACACTATTAGCAAGTTTGCCGATTCTCGGTTCTATGCTATTCGCGATTTATTTAGATTTATCCAAAGGGTTGCCTTTTGTTGCTAGCGATCCCTATTTAATTCCCCAAGGGCAGTATGAAGGGCCAAATGGCAAGGGCGAACCGCCAAGCTGGGAGAAAGCCTTTATGTACTGTTTGATGCTGATGGCGATCGCAGTTTTAGGGCCTGGTGCCTATTCGCTGGATGCTTTAATTTTTCGAGGGTGAATTATTAGCAGGCGGCCAGCTTCGACTATTAGCATAGGTTATGGCCGATCGCATCCTGCCTTTAAATCACCAAATCTGTAATTAACGGCAAATGATCAGAACCGACTTTTGGGCCTGTATGAATATTCAAAACACCAATTTCTTTGCTGACTAAGAAATGATCGATCGGAATATAAACCAGCGGCATAAAAGTCGGCCAAGTCGGTAAAATGCCAAAGCCCGATCGCGCATTGTGCAGTTTTCCAGTTTTTACCATATTTTTGTAGAACGGCGACCACATTGTGGTATTGAAATCCCCAACCACAATCAGCGGATTTTTGACTTGGGCTGCATACTCGCCGATGGCTGCTAGCTGTTGATTGCGATCGATAAAACTCTGCTGTTTGATCGGCACAGTCGGATGAACAAGAATCAAAGAAATAGTTTTACCTTGAAATTTAACATCCGCAGATAAGCTCTTTCTTTGCTGTGAAAAAGCTTTAACAGAGGCATTTTCTAAAGGCAGCTTGCTGTAGATTGCACTGCCAAATCTCTCCGATTCTTGCAGGTTGGAAGAGTAAGGGAACATCTCGCTTAAAACGGCTAACTTCTTCGCCCAAACTGTGCTAACTTCCACAAAAACCGCGATATCAGGCTGTTCTCTTTTGACCAGTGAGATCACATCAGCATATCGCTGATTACTCGTTAAAACATTTGAATGTAAAATCCGCAAGTTTTGTCCGGGAGCCGCTCCTGCTAATGCTGGCGCTGGAAAATACCAAGGAACAATTTCTGCCAAATTAATGATTATACAAAATGCGCTCACCAGCAACCAGATCTTTTTTGAGCGCACCAGAGCGAAGAATATAAAAATAGATATACCGATTAACATATATTGTAGTTTAAAATGAGAATTTAATTCAAAAAGTAGGTTAAATTCTCCTAAGTAACCTGCGATTGACAATACTGCATCTACAATTGCTGCCAGAATAAACCATTTCAAAAATATGTACTTCAAGCCAATGATTTTGCTATTGCTGTGCAGCACTGCCCATTTAAGCTTAATCTTGAGGTCATTGGTAATCAGCAATTTGTCAATTTCTATTACCAATTCTTCTGGCTGTTCCAAATCTCGCCGCTTTAGATAAGACCTCACCAGCAAGCTATCTACCACAAAATAACTAAAATAATTGGCAACAAATCCTGCAATTACCAACACACTTAAACCGCTGAGCACACCAAAGGAAGCGCCTACTTTCCTCAAACCAGACCAGACGGCTGCATCACCTGTTTTACCTGTAGCTACTATGGCGATCAATAACATTAAAGCAGGTAATGCGATCGTGATTATGTTTCTAGCGAGATAGTCCATTATACAATTTTAGATTTTAGCTTGTAGTGTACACTGCACACAGGTTGACTTAATAGCTGTTTTATAAAATCGGATACTCTTTAAATTTCATAGATTTCTAACGGTAAGTTGTCGGGATCTCTGAAAAATGTAAAGCGTTTTTCTGTAATTTCGTCAAGGCGAATTTCTTCTACTTCTACTTGTTGGGATTTTAAGTAAGCAACTGATGCTTCTATGTCCTCAACTGCAAAAGCTAAATGTCTTAAACCGCAAGCTTCAGGATTGTTCACTCTTGCGGGAGGATGGGGAAATGAGAACAGCTCAATCATCGCGCTGCTGTTTCCGACTTGCAAATCTAGTTTGTAAGAATTCCTTTCGCTGCGGAAAGTTTCTGTGATAATCGAACATCCCAATACTTCTACATAAAACTTTTTTGATGCTTCGTAATCTGAGCAAATAATCGCTACATGATGTATTGCTTTTATTTTCATTTGAAAAAAGTTAGTTATTTTTTTTCAACAGCACAGCAGGTTATTGACAATTATATTGGACTCCGCAACAAAACCTGCTAAATTCAGCGCGATCGCCCTTGATTTTCCCCCATCCAAATTTTAATCTGTAAAATTCTCCAAAAAAAAGCACCCTACTTTGATAAAATGAGAGTTTTGCAGTCAATCACCAAATTTGCATCTCAGGAGACAAGCACTATGGCCCGTATGTATTACGACACCGACGCTAACCTAGACCTCTTAGCCAACAAAACGATTGCTATCATCGGCTACGGTTCCCAAGGACACGCCCACGCCCTCAACCTCAAAGACAGCGGCATGAAAGTCATTGTCGGTTTGTATCCCGGTAGCAAGTCTGCCGCCAAAGCAACCGAGGCGGGTTTAACCGTTCACCCGGTAGACAAAGCAGCAGCCGCCGCTGACTTCATCATGATTTTATTGCCCGATGAAGTTCAAAAAACTATTTACAAAGAACAAATCGAACCGAACCTTTCAGCAGGAAATGTTTTAGCATTTGCTCACGGTTTTAACATTCACTTCGGCCAAGTTGTCCCCCCAGCCGACGTAGACGTAGTAATGGTAGCGCCCAAAGGCCCCGGACATTTGGTGCGCCGGACTTACGAACAAGGGGAAGGTGTTCCGAGTTTGTTTGCAGTATATCAAGATGCTTCCGGTCAAGCGCGCGATCGGGCAATGGCCTATGCTAAAGGTATTGGCGGCACCAGAGCCGGCATCCTAGAAACCACTTTCCGCGAAGAAACAGAAACCGATCTTTTTGGCGAACAAGTAGTTTTGTGCGGCGGTTTGAGCGCCTTAATTAAAGCTGGATTTGAAACCTTAGTTGACGCTGGATATCAACCAGAATTAGCTTATTTTGAATGTTTGCACGAAGTTAAACTTATCGTTGACTTAGTAGTAGAAGGAGGCCTCGCCAAAATGCGCGATAGCATCTCCAATACCGCAGAATACGGCGACTTAACTCGCGGCCCCCGCATCGTCACCGATGACACCCGCGCCGAAATGCGGAAAATTCTCAGCGAAATTCAATCCGGCCAATTTGCCCGCGAATTCGTTCTCGAAAACCAAGCCGGGAAACCTGGTTTTACCTCCATGCGCCGTCAGGAAGCAGAGCATCCGATTGAAGAAGTTGGTAAAGAATTGCGCGCCATGTTTAGCTGGTTGAAAAAGCACGGTTAATCAATTTGAGATTTGAGATTTTTAGTCCAATCCAAAATCTCAAGTGCTAACTAACCGTAGGGTGCGTCAGGAAGAAAATTCTTGAGTAGGTGGTCGCCACATTCAGACCTGACGCACCCTACAATAACTGAGATGCTCCCTTCTTCCTTCTTCCTTCTTCCTTCTTCCTTCTTCCTTCTTCCTTCTTGCAAAACTATCGACTGGGAGTAGGACTTTTTTGTAATTTCTCAATATCCCGTTCCCTTTGTTCGTTGAAATCTCTCGGTCTCAACCAACTTGGCCACAACCCGACGAAGAACTTTTTACTTGCTACGCTGGTATCTCTTATTGGTTTGGGGAGAAAAGTTAAACTGTCACCGTAAAGGGTAAACAGGGCTATAAACAGAATCAACAGCGGGATAACATTTTTTTTAGGCATGGCAGTTTGGGAGTTGAGTTTGTAAAAGTGCTTTTCTATATTTTGCCCTTGCACGGACAAAAAATATCAGCAACGGCTCAAAAATCTCACTAACCATAGGGTGCAGTTCTTGAGTTGGTACTCGCCACATTTAGCCGACAATGCGCACCCTACAAACTCAACTGGTGCGAATTTCGTACCCTACAAACTAATGACTACTGTCAACTGCCAACTGCCAACTGTCAACTGCCAACTGCCAACTGCCCACTGCCCACTGTCAACTGTCAACTGTCAATTGACTAATGACTAATGACTCTGCTGGATGAAAGTTTGCACGACTGCATTAGTTTCAGGGGAAATTTCTGTTACCAGGCGCACCGGAATTGCATTTGTTGAAGCAAATTGTGCGTATTCTGGCGTTAGAAAAATAGCATATTTGTCAGATTCATCTGTTAGTTGAGCAGCCATTGCCAGACTGATAACTTTAATATAATTGCGTATGCTCGCGGCTTGGTCGCCGACAACTTCATCGCCAGTAATTACTGTGCTCGGCCTACCAACTTGGTCTAAGGTTTTACTCGGATCTTTGACGCTTAAGTGGGTTCCTCCTACAAATCCGACTAGCCATTTGGGTGATGGAATTTTGGGGAATCCGGCAATTTGTTCGACTAAGGCTGGTGTTGTTTTGTCGGCAGAACCTGCTACTATTAATGTGGGGATTTGAATTGCACTTAAACCTGTTTCTCCAAATAGTAATGATGTTGTGGGATTCATGACGATCGCCCTTTTAATCCTCGCATCCCGCAATTGATACCGTTCTTCGGGCAATCCAGCAGCCGCGCACTGAATGCCTTCGCCCAAGCTAAACCCAATCAAATCGCCCTGACAGCGCTGTTTGAGCCCGCTCAATTGCAGTTCGGCACCGGCTACGGACAAGGCTGTTGCGCCGCCGAAGGAATAGCCAATGATCATCGATCGCTCGATCGCGATTTTCCCCCGTAAGTTATCATCCGTTTGGTTCAATTTTGCTAGTTCGTCAAGCACAAAACTGATGTCTTTGGGACGCTCTAAAAACTCTTGAGGAGCTAATAACCGAGACTTACCCGCGATCGCAGCATTGGTGTTCGTTTCGTTGCTTCCCGGATGTTCCAACGCAGCCACCACATAGCCGTAAGATGCTAAATGCTCCGCCAAATAACGCAAATCCGTGCGGACTGAACCCAAACCGTGAGAAAAGACGATCGTTGGTTTGTCGGCCGTCGCAGCTTTCGACCAGTAGACATCAACCGGAATGCGCCGATTGCGGGCGCTATCGTTCAAATCTAGCTGCAATACCTGCACCGAATTCGGGCCCGGTAGGCTAGGGTCGAAAGGCGGGTTAAACGTGGATTTAGTGGCTGCTAACTGAGGTGCGATCGCGGCCATAAACCGCTGAGTTTGCCAAAAACCCGCGTTCAAATTTCCCAAAACTGCGAAAGCTCGATCGAGATCCACGACTACCCGCGAACTCGGATAAGATTCTATAAAACTCAGTACCGATAAGCCTTCCGGCGCGTTCGCACCCAACACCAAAGCCGCTCGCAGCGCTTGGACACCCGCACCGTCGCGCCTCGGTATAACAGTAGTCAAATCAGTCAGGATCGCACTCCCGATGCGCGTATTTAGCAAGTTGCTCAAACCGACTACATTGAGGGGGATTTTCGCTTTTAGCGCGCCCAAAATTTGACTCCGCTGTGCGTCAGACAGCAAATCGGCGTATGTTTGCAGTCTTGCGGGTACTTTTCCGGTTTTTGCGAGCTCGCGCAAATCCGCAACCGATATTGACGATTCTAAAAAACCTTTGCGGATAACAACGGTTTCCGCAGCTTTTGCAGGGGATGTGACGCTGCTGAAAGTGCCGATCGCGATCGCGCTACAAACGCTCACCATTGACGAAAACCATCTGAAATGGGGTCTAATGCTCATTTTTGCCGGATTCAACTAGAAACTATCTCACTATATTCTCAGAAGTCTCTCAGATACCGAAAAATTGCCTCAGATGTCGAGAAATTGTGTTTAAGCGCGATCTGATTTTTGTAGAATTTTTTGTATTAGTGCGATCGGCTTTGCTCGAAGGGCTTCCATAACCGAAAGCAAGCGAGGACGATCGCACAACGTTAAAGCAAAACACAGATGATCCCATTGCACTATACCTCTTGTACTCAATCGCACACAAGATCGAAAGCATCTGCGTCCATCAGTGTTTATCAGCTTAAAATCTGCGGTTAACCGGCTCTATAAAATATTTATGCAACTCAAGTATACTTTGCTTGTCGCTGCTAATCCAATACAGTTCAGATAAGGCAGCAAGCGAGAGTAAAACCGCTGTAAAAATAGACTCTCTCTCCTGCATTTTAACCGCAGATGAATGCAGGTCGATCAGACGATCTGCGGTTAAAAGATTACTTAAGATTTGGGAAAATAAACAACAAGCATCGAAAGCTCTTGATGAGCGCGGGCGATCGATTCCGGTTCTTTAAGAGTTCCCGGTTGTTCCCACAAATTCTGCGGCTGATAAATTGTTCTTAAAATCAGCAAATCGTGTTCTAACAACTGCTGCGAAACCTGCTTGACAAAATTTCCCCGCACCCGATTTATCGGTATCTCAGAAAGAATTTCTATCTCAGTGGCACTTTTGTTAGCTTGTTCCCGTTTTGTCGCCACTAACAGCACTTGCAAAGTCGCCTTAAGTTCGTCTGCTAAACTCTTAGCAATATCCACGGTTTCCGCAAATCCAAACCGAGTCAAATCGCTGTCAGTTATCGCCAAAACAACTCTGGCTGTATTCTGGATAGGATGGGGAAATCGAGCAATCATTACCGGTACGGGCGATCGCTTCACTATATTGTCAATGATGTTGCCAAAAAAATTGTCGCGAGTCGTGGAAAATCCCTTCCAACCGCAAACAATTAAACTAGCCTCGCGTTCGGTTGCGCTCCGCAGAATTCCGCGATCGATCGCATCATCTATCCTCGCGATGGGTTCCACCGCACAATCAGCCGCGTTAGCCACAGTTTCCGCCGCCCTCAAAAGTTGAGTTTGCTGCATTTTTTGTGCCGGCGAAATTGGTTCCCCGCGATCGGACAAAATATGCAGAGGTAGCAAAGTTCCCTGAGCTGTTTTAGCTAAAATCAAAGCCAAACGTAGCAAATTATCTTCGGTATTCGGGTTAGCAACAGGTACTAAAACTCGATCTCCCCATGAATGCTTGGACGAAGCAACAGCCGGCAAACTAGACTCCGGCTCCTGCATTTGTTGACCCCACCGAGATACAATCCAAGGAGAAGCCACACAAGTTACTAAAATCATGAAAATGATGCCGTTCACCACTACGCGATCGACCAATTTAATCTCAAAAGCAACCGTAATTGCAGCCAAAGTAGAAGCAGCTTGAGCAGCAGAAAGACCGAACATTACCATAATATTCGGAAACTTAAAACCAAAGATTTTCCCCGGTATCCAAGCTGCCAAAAACTTGCTCAACAATTCTGCTACAATTATCACCCCCGCCACCAACAAAGACTGCGGCTGCTTCACCAAAATTAGCGGATCGATCAACATCCCCACAGAAATCAGAAAAAACGGCACAAACAGCGTATTCCCAATAAACTCAATCCGATTCATCAGCGGACTCATTTTGGGGATAATTTGAGTAATGGCAATTCCCGATAGAAACGCACCAATAATTGGCTCAATTTGAATCATTTCCGCTGCGTAAGAAACCAAGAACAGCGTGGCCAGTACAAACATGAATTCGGCGTTTTCGTCGTGACCGAATTTCTTGAAAAACCAGCGACCGATTTTGGGAACTCCCCACAAAGTAGCAAAAGTGTAGATAGCAAGAGATGGAATTAGAAACAGCCAAAAATCGAGAGTAAGATTTCCTTTGTGAGCTTTAACAACAATTGCTAGCACCAACAGTCCCAAGACATTTGTAATTAAAGTCCCGCCCAAAGTCGCAGTAATAGTCTGAGTTCGCATCAATCCCAATTTTGTCAGAATTGGTAGGGCTAAAAGTGTGTGGGTAGCTAAACAAGAAGCGACTAAAATAGAAGCCAGCAAGCTATATCCCAATAGCAGCATTGCTCCAGTCCCCAATATCATCGGTAGGGCAAAAGTAGCCAGCCCAAATATGATAGCTTTGTCAGCATTTAGTTTGAGGTCATCGAGGCTAGTTTCCAGTCCCGCTAGGAACATCAAAAATAGCAATCCTACGGTTCCTAACAAAACCATAGTAGCGTCTCGTTCCAGCAAATTAATACCGTTGGGCCCGACAATTACGCCTGCAATAATCAAACCGACTATTCCCGGTAGTCGCAAGCGCTCAAATACTAAAGGGGCGATTAGCATGATTGCTAAAAGAACAAGAAAGACGGGAACTGGAGCGGTAATTGGACCGGAACCTAGCATAAATTTTTATCCTACATATTCATTCGCACAGAATTCTACCAATTTTTCCCTAAAAACTCTAAATATCTATCAATCTAAAGAGGGATTTTGGGAAAATTGCAGTTGTTATTGCTAATAACTATTATTGACTGGAATTGACTCGGCTTATTAGCAAAATATCGGTTTGTAGTGAGGACTTTAGTCCTTATCTAAATCCGAGGACTAAAGTCCTCACTACAAACCTATTGAAAATCCAAAACCGGGAAAGGTTTTGCTGCTTCCATCTGCGCCGCCAAAGCAATTAAAGTTGCTTCCGCTGCCGGCCGCCCGATAATTTGAATGCCCACGGGTAAACCATTATCATCTAAAATTGCCGGAAGTGCGATCGCAGGCAAACCGCTAGCATTAAACGGCGGACAAGGAGCAACCCAATTAATAATCCGCTGCAAAGTTTCCTCACAACTCAAATCTGCCCACTCGCCGATGCCAATGGTTGAGTGCATATAAGTTGGCAAAACTAACACATCAAAATTTTCAAAGAATCCCACAATCCGCCGTGAAATCACCTGCATTTGATTCACCGCGCGCAGATATTCTCCAGCAGAAACAGTTCTTTCCAACAACCAGCGATTCATCGGTTCCAAAACTTTGCTGGGAATGCCGCTTGCACCCGCCCCAGACTGCCAAATTACTGTAAAGGGTTCGATTAAACCCGTAAAATCAGGGCATCCCGGTTCGACATCGTGACCCAAATCTGTCAGTAATTTTACGGTATCGAGCACCGCTTGCTGACACACAGGCGCTGCCTCACCCACGGGAGCAATATTGGTAGAAAAAGCAATTCGCAGCTTGCCCAATTTTTCACTGGCAGCCTCTAGAAACGTGGGATTTGGGTCTGGTAGCCAGTACGGATCGCCGGTTGTGTACCCTGACATCACGTCTAAAAGTGCGGCCGCGTCAGCCACGGTACGCGCGAGAGGGCCGTTGGCAGAAATGCCGCTGAGATAATCTCCGACTGGTGCCCAGGAAACTCGCCCGCGCGAGGGTTTGATGCCGACTAAACCGCAGGCGGAAGCTGGGCCTCGGATCGAACCGCCGCCGTCTGAACCTTGGGCGATCGCGCATAAACCCGCCGCTACAGCCGCTGCTGAGCCGCCGCTGGAACCTCCGGGCGTGTAGCCTAAATTCCAGGGATTGCGCGCGGGCCGGAAACCTGGGGGCTCGGTGTAAGGCAATGAGCCGATTTGAGAGGTTGCTGTTTTGCCCAGAATGTTAAATCCGGCTGCTTTGATTCGCCAGACTACTGACTCGTTGTAGGGAGATATGTTACTGTGCAACGCCTGAACTCCGTAAGTACAGGGAATGTCGGCAACTGGTGTCAAGTCTTTGATCGCGATCGGCACTCCGAAAAATGGCGGCAATTCCTCTGACTTGTTTAAGCCTGCTAGGTGTTCGGTTTGCGCTGTCGCTAGTTCGATCGCCCGATCGGCCGTTACTGTAAAATAACTACCAAGCTGATGGTTTAATCGATCGATCCGTTCCAAGTACAGATTGACAATTTCTAGAGGCGACACTTCCCGATCGCGGATCGACTTCGCTAATTCTAGGGCTGGAGTAAAAGCCCGATCGACAGAATTCATCGGTTTAAGTCCTTAACAATTTTATTGAGTATCAATTTATACTTTTAGATCGAATGTAAAATATTGGCTGGAAAAAAAATATTTCCCATGTCAAAAATCCATATTCGATAGTAGCTCGATTTGACTCGCATCCTGCAAGGGGCAGAATATTTCCTTACGGGTGCAGCAGTGTGCTCTTCTTTTGGGATAGACTGATCGAAAGAGTCAAGCTTTTGTGCAAGAGAGGCACAATGGCGATCGGCATTGTGCAACTTCCACAAATCCTCTGTTCGAGTCAGCCTTCTCAGCAAATCAAGGTAGCGCATATGACACAACAGCATCCGCCAGCACCTCGCCCACCCCTACCCGGAGCACCCCCACCACCAGGGCTGCCCCGCCCTCCAGCTCCAGGCGTTCCCAGAGCAGCAGGAATGCCGCCGGCCCCCCCACCGCCAGCACCAGCGCCCGCAGCACCAGCGCCCCAATCCTTCGCCACACCTAAAAACCCCAGCTCCAACAGCGGTGGAAATCCGACTTTGAAAGAGCTAGTCATCCGAGCCAAAGAAGAAGGAGTATCGGATCTTCATCTCGGAGTAAACGAATTTCCCCGCTTCCGCAAGCGCGGTGAGATTGGCGACATTGGCTATCCACCAACGGATTTGGATACATTTTTTGCCTGGCTGAGCGAGTGCATGAGCGATGAAGAAATTGAAATTTTCCAAAAAAACCTAGACTTTGACGGCGCTTTCGACTTCGGCTTTGTCCGCATTCGGATCAGTTGTATGGACTCCTTGGCAGGCCCGGCGATGGTGCTGCGGCTAATTCCTGCCAAAATATTGACAATGGAGGAATTGAACCTACCCGAAGTCTTTAAGAAAATATGTGGCTTCCACAAAGGGCTGATTTTGGTTACGGGCCCGACAGGTTCGGGCAAGTCTACCACCTTGGCCGCGATGATCGATTACATCAATAAGAATAAAGCCTACAACATCATTACGATCGAAGACCCGGTAGAATTCGTACACGAAAGCAAAAAATCCTTGATCAAGCACCGGGAAGTCGGCAGGCATACCCTCAAGTTTATTAATGCTCTCAAAGGCGCTCTGCGGCAAGACCCGGATATGCTGCTAGTAGGAGAAATTCGGGACAGAGAGACCGTGGAAATTGCCCTCAAAGCCTCTCAGACGGGTCACTTAGTTGCAGGAACCCTGCACACCAACAGTGCGGTTAAAACCCTGAACCGGATTCTGGATATGTTCGGGGCAGAAGAACAGGACGCCATACGGGTGTCAATTTCCGAATCCCTAGTGGCGATTATTGCTCAACTGCTGTGCAAAACCACAGATGGCAAACGCGCTGCTTTCCACGACGTTATGATTAATACTGACGTGGTTAAGGAATACATTCTGAAAGGGCAGAATGAGGAAATCAATCAAATCATGATCAAAGATACTTATGAAGGCATGACGACGATGAATAAGTCGCTCTATGGTCTTTATCAAGAAGGTCGGATTACCGAAGAACTTGCTGTAGAAAACTCGCCGTTCCCGAACGAAATGGCTCAGATGCTCCGAGGTCGAGTTTAAAAATCGAGTTTAAAAATCGAGAGTTAACAGTTAACAGTTAACTTTTAATTGTTAACCGTTAACTGTTAACTTTAATTGGTGTACTTTATTGAAGGTCGATCGCCCGATTTTGCCGAAAATTTTCAAAGGCATTGCACTATTTACGCCAGGGGGAGACTTAATCTATTGCATAGATCCCCGCAAGCAAACTCAGTGGCATTTGCAGTTGTGCGTAGCTCTACAGGAGATACTCGGTTTGTCGGAACCGCCACATTTTCTGATACCTTGCTATACGGCAACCATTGACTGCTGGCGCGATCGCAGCGATCTACAGTTGCGGGTTGCAGCCGAGGCATACCCCCTGGTGCTGCGACATCAAACACTGCTGAATGCCATTTTTGGCACTGGGGACTTGGTTTGGGAGGCCCGCAGCGACGAAATCTGCGAACCAATGGCGATCGCAACTTATCATGAACAATTCCCCGAACTTTGGGAAAATCACGATTTAGTTGTACAATTTCCGGTCGCCCAAGGTCGATCGGACTCCCATAGTTCCACAATCATACCTCCCTCCCGCTTCCGGCAATCTCCGCTCTTACCGCCCACCAAACCAACAGCACTCACCCCACCGCCACCAACTCAAGGGTACGTTTTACGCCTATTTGTTTCCGGGAGCAACCCCAGCACCGAACGTACCCTCGAAACTTTATACCAATTCCTAGAGCAATGTCTCGATCGCCCCTACACATTGAAAGTAATCGATGTCTTGAAACATCCCGAACAAGCTGAAGCAGATCAGATTTCAGCAACACCTACATTGATTAAAATCTGGCCGAAACCCGTGCGGCGAATTGTCGGCGAATTGAACGATACCGAAAAAATAGTGCGGCTGCTGAGCAATTCAGAATTTTAGATTTGTGCGATTATTAGAAGACCAGGCGGTTGAAACCGCGTCTACACAAACAAAACCCGGATGGTGCGCGGGTTGAAGAGTGCAGGGTTAAAATCACCCGATCTTATTAATTTTCTTCAGATCGGGCGGTTTCAACCGTACGTCCGATCTCAACCAGGAAGACAAACATCCGGCGCGCACAAATCGGCGAAATCTAAAGTTGTGACCTCCAGCGTATCCAACTCAACTCGCCGAATAGCATGATTGTTCGTATCAGCAACAAACAAATGAGACCCGATCGCACTTAAGCCAGAAGGTTCAAAAAATCGAGCCTTGAGACCCGTAGCATCAACCAAACCTGCTTTACCATCTCCAATCATCGTGATACAGGTACCCCCCCGGTGGTCAATCCGCTTAATTTTGTGATTATAAGTATCAGCAACCCACAGATAATTTTGAGCATATTCAACACCTAAACAGTGCTGCAACCTGACTTCATCACCGCGGCCATCTTTATCCCCAAAACCAAACAATTCACCACTACCGCAGACAGTACGAACCTTTGGATCTTCATCAATACCAACAGCCCGAATCGAACTAATTTCGCTGTCAGCCACAAACAACTCCAATCGATCCGTAGCCAGGCCGCTGGGCTGCGAAAAAGCAGATTCTGCCAGATTCCCATCAACACAGGATTCTCGACCAATACCCGCATAAGTGCCGATCGTACCAGTATCTAACTGCATCTCCCAAATTTGGTGCGAGCCCGCCATAGCGATAAAAAGTCGCTCGCCAACTCTTTCTAAATCCCAAGGCGAATTCAATTGCGTCTCTAAAGCCTTGCCACTACGAGGTGAAATTTCCTGACTTTGTTCGCCAGTACCAGCAACAGTTTGCACCCGTTGAGTCGTAAAGTCGATCGTTCTGAGAGCGTGATTTTCCGTATCAGCAACATAGAGAATTTGACTTTCTGCATCAAAAGCCATACCTTGAGGAGCAAAAAACTCAGCCTCTTCAAAGTTGCCATCAGTTAAACCCGGTTTCCCAGTACCAATGACGTGCAACACCTCACCTTCGGTACTACTGACAACAATTCGATTGTGTCCAGAATCTGCAACAAACAAGCAAGAACCGACCAAGCTTTGTTGAACAGAGTTCGCAGGCCCCGGCAGTACAGTTTCATCTACAGATTGATTGTCCTCAGTCATTTCGCCCAAAAGCGCCTCATGTTGGTGAAGCTGTTTTGCCTCCGTTGAAGTAATGGCAAATGCCAGCACTTTACCGGGAAAAGCCAAGGGAGTTGACAGAGGTTTGCGCTGTTTTTCTAAACTGAAACGAAGTTCTTTAAAGGCGATCGCATTTTTATCCTTATATTCAGTAATTAACTTGCCAACTAACTGGTCAAGTGCTTCTCTATTGCCCTCGCCGGAAACAAAGCCGACGACATAACTTTCGGGATCGATCACCATTAAAGTCGGCCAAGCGCGAACAGCGTAGCTTTGCCAAACTTTCATGCCGCTGTCTACAATTACCGGATGTTCAATATCGTAGCGGAGGATAGCTTGACGGATATTTTCTACTTCTTTTTCGTTTTCAAACTTAGCCGAGTGCACGCCGATAACTGTCAGGGAATCTTTATATTTTTGTTCGAGGTATTTTAAGTCTGGGAGGACGTGCAAGCAGTTGATGCAGCAGTACGTCCAGAAGTCTAGGAGGACGACGCGCCCTTTTAACGATGCAATGGATAAAGGTTTCTCGGTGTTAAGCCAGGGGTATTTTACGGGGAATTCTGGTGCTCTGACGCGGGGCATGGGATCTCCTTGGTGGGGCGTGAATGATTTTTACCTTCTTTAATTTAGCGGGAAGTTTCACCGGATGGGGGAAAAGCTGGTTAAAGCTGGGCTTTTGGAGACAGCCAAGATGCCATTGCCACAATAAATAGGAGGAAATTGACATACTCCCCATGCCTAAAGGCGAGGGGATTCTAAACCTAGACTAAAAGAAATTAGATAGGTTTAGGCTT